>JAYTUM010000095.1:0-7770 GCA_043744575.1 Acidimicrobiales bacterium
GTTGCTTTAAAGCCGATAGTTGTCGGAACAATTGCGTCTTTTCTTCTTCGAGACGTGCAAGTAGTTAACGCTCCAATCGGGATGGGATACATTTACTCCTCTAGCGACACTAGGGCGCGAGTGATTCGCCCGATAATTACCCTTATCCTCAAACAACTTCTTGGTGCACGACGTAGCCACGTAATTATCGAGAACTCCGACGACTATAAGCAACTCGTTGATAAATGTTTCGTAAAGGTTGGAAATATCTCCCTCATCCGTGGTGCGGGCGTCGACCTAAATCGTTTCAAACAAACAACCGAGCCGCCTGCCGGAATGGTCGTCACACTTATTGCCAGAATGCTTCGGGATAAAGGCGTCGAAGAGTTCGTGGAGTCCGCATCGTTACTGAAGAGAGAGTTCCCAGATGCGATCTTTCGATTGGTCGGCGATGTTGACAATGGCAACCCTGCCTCGCTTAGTTCATGGAGACTCCGTGAATTGCAGGCAAGTGGTGCAATTGAATGGCTAGGTCGCCGTGATGATATTCCCGAAATTATCGGTCAATCCAATATTGTTTGCTTGCCCTCGTACCGTGAAGGTCTTCCAAAAACATTGATCGAGGCCGCTGCGGTAGGGCGTGCTCTGGTTGCAACGAATGTTCCAGGGTGTAGAGAAGTTGTCAAACATGGTGTCAACGGATTGTTGGTGCCTCCGCGAGACCCAGTTGCCCTCGCGAAAGCTCTTGAGCTCTTGATGCTTAACCCAGAGATGCGTACACGGATGGGAGTTGAGAGTCGGAAGCGCGCGGAGGCCGAATTCGGCTCTGATTTGATAAATCAGCAGACACTGCAGGTTTACGCATCGGTACTAGCTCGATGATTTTTTTCGCCGCGTTGATTTCATCGGGGATTCTTACCTGGAAATTGGTCATACATGGAGCGCGACTAAGCCGCCTCGACATTCCGAACGAGCGCAGCTCGCACTCAATTCCTACACCACGCGGCGGCGGTATAGCAGTCGTGATAGTTACGGTCGCATCCTTAGTGGGACTTTACCTAAGGAATCTGATGGATGGGCGCGCTGCGATTGCAATCGGCGCAGGCTCGCTGATTGTCGCTCTTGTCGGATATCTAGACGATCGAGGCATAATTACCGCGGCCCGATGGCGCCTTCTCGGGCACACCCTCGGGGCGTTGATCATCGTCTTGGGGCTCCGCGGTTTGCCGGCACTTCCGGTTTTCGGAAGAGCCGTCGACCTTGGCGTCGTCGGCAGCGTTCTAGCGATCCTGTACCTGATGTGGCTACTCAACTTGTTCAACTTCATGGATGGCATCGACGGCATAACAGGCACTGAAACTCTCATCGTCACACTGTGCGGGGCATTCTTAGCCTGGGAAGCCGCGCCATCGTCGAAACTTTGGATGATGCCGTTAGCCCTGGCCGGAGCTGCGGCCGGATTTCTTTTCCATAACTGGTCGCCCGCCAAAATATTTATCGGCGATGTTGGCAGCGGCTTCATCGGGATAGTTATCGGTGCGTTCTCGCTGCAGGCGGCGCACACCGTGCCCCGCTTGGGTTGGTGCTGGGTAATACTGATGGGCGTGTTCATCGTCGACGCATCCGTAACGCTTTTCCGCCGCTCACTTCGCCGCGATCGCCTCTACATTGCCCACCGCAATCACGCCTACCAACATCTGGCGATCAAACTCGACAGCCACGCCGCCGTCTCCGCTGGTGTCGGCGCAATTACCCTGCTCTGGCTGTTGCCTATCGCTCTCGCGGTCGAGCGCCAAACAATCGATGGCTTTGCCGGGGTCTTAATTGCCTATACGCCCCTTGTCGTGGCGGCAATTGCTCTAGGCGCCGGCCGACAAGATAGCTAGCGAAGCAAGTCTAAATTCGGGTCAGCCGTACCAGCGGAATTCGCCTCTCGGTTTTGGTTTGGTAGACACCAAAGTCAGGCCAGATGCTGAGCATTGTCGCCCACGCGCGATCGTGATCGGCGCCGACCGGAATGGTCGTGGCGGTTGCCTGAAAAACATCGCCTGCGACCTGCAGCGTTACGACTTCATTCGCCGTCAGGTTTGTGTACCACAGCGGGTGAGTCGGATGCCCTCCCTTCGAGGCAACAATCACGTAGTCATCGCCGTCGTGACCATAGATCAGCGCCGTTCGTCGCGGAACGCCAGACTTGTGGCCGATAGTTGTGAGTAGAAGGCACGGC
This sequence comes from Acidimicrobiales bacterium, assembly GCA_043744575.1. Lineage (GTDB taxonomy): Bacteria > Actinomycetota > Acidimicrobiia > Acidimicrobiales > Ilumatobacteraceae > UBA3006. The sequence continues at coordinate 2,207 of JAYTUM010000095.1, forward strand.
ACGCCTCGCCAAATGTGTCCCTCTTCGCCGTTCGTCGCTATGTAACGCGTAATGTGATCGGCCACCCACTCGGTCGGGCTATCAATAATCTCGCCATTTGTTGACATGCGGAAATACTACTGTCGGGGCATGATCGTCGCATTACGCCCGGCCAACGAAACAGATGCCGATTGGATTTTCGATGCCTGCCAAGACCCCGAGATCCAGCGGTGGACAAGGGTGCCGAAACCGTATTCGAGAATTGACGCCCAAGAGTTCGTGAAGACTTCGTCACTCGAGCAATCGAGGTTCGTGATCGTCGACACAGCGACACAACGTGGATTAGGCGCGATAGGCGTGCACTGGGTCAGCGCCGAGACCGGCGAGGCCAGCGCCGGCTACTGGGTCGCGCCGTGGGCGAGACGCCAGGGCGTGGCGACACAGGCACTGCAGCAACTAGTCGCACATGCTCGGACACTCAGCGGTGCCACCACATTGACTCTGGAAATATCGCCAGGAAACGCGGCATCGCGAGGAACCGCCGCAAAGTCAGGTTTCATTGTGATCCGCACCAGACTTGCCTCGTGCCATGACGGCGAGGCTTCAACCGACGGTTTGATCTACTCGCTCACACTGTGAGCACGAACGCGCGGCTTTAGCAATTCGCGGCACAGGTCATCGAGTTTCGGAGACGTCGCACCGTCGCTCCAAACATCGCGCGCGACCGCCCGCTGATGACTGCTCCATTCCGCGCGCACCGCTGCGAGATCTCCCTTGAGCGCGTGAGCGCGCATTCGCAGCGCAAGCAACTCTTCGTGACCCGGCAAAACTCTGAGCCCTTGTCCAGTCGCCCAAAATACGCCGTCGGTGTCGCCGCGTTCAAGATACAGCTCTGCCGCCAATACGGCGGCTGTCATGACAAGCAGAGTTAGCCGAGTCGTGATGCCCTCGGCGTCGGGCCAGATGTAATTCGCGCCCGAAAATGGCAGATCACGCACCATCCCCAACGCCTCGTGCAGGCTCGCCAACGCGTCAGCATCGTCTTGGTTGTTGACGCTATTGATCGCAAATTCTAAAAGTTCGCCATCGGTAGTCATTGAGCGATGCAGCGGTAAAGCGTCCGTGAGTGTCCGTGACAACCACTCGCCTTCGTCAACTAGCGGCACTGCCCTGCCCAAACTTCTTCGCGCATCGGAGACGACGTTTGTAAATGTGGCGTCCTGGACGTTGACCTCCCACAAAGCCGTGCGGGCCGCACTCCGCGTCGGCCGCGAGCGATGAGTTGTTAACCAAGCCAGCAATTCGATCGACTTTGATTTTTCGAATCGGATAACTTCGCCGTCTCGTGCTGTGACCTCGACAGGGCCCAGTACCCGTGTGAGTATCTGCCAATCGGCTGGAGGTGCAGTCGAATCAAGCGTCCTTTTAACGACCGCAGGTCGCGAGACCTCTGACACGAGACGATCAATCGCGGCGCATTCCTGGGCGGTTAGTCCAAACATCGAGATCAACTGGCGAATTGACGACACCGCCCATCCCTGTGGCGATTGCACAATTACCGCTGTACGGTCAAAATCGACGGCGTCAACGTCACAAGTCGCAATGACGCTGCAACCCAGAGCACACAATTCGTCGACCACATGGCGCTCCAACGGGTCTGCCGAGCACACGACAACCGAATCACCATACTGGTGGAGCCGAACCGCTTCGCACAGCTGTTGCGAATTTTCGACGACGATGGTCTGGACGCACACAAGAGCCGCCGACTTAAATCCGAGGGCGAGAACCTTTGTCGTTGAACCGAGAGACTCGAGGGCTATCGAGTTAGCAAGATGCGCGAGCACCACTTGCGTGTATTGACGATCACCCTGGATAAAGAATGTCTGGCCTGCACCGAGTGACAACATCACTACTTCGCCATTGGAAACGCCAATCGGCACGCAAAAATACGGGGTTCGCCAAACCCTATTGTCGCGACTTCCAACTAGAGTACGCGGAGTCGAAGACGGCCGCCATGCGGCTAGAACCGGACTGGGTTCGCTAAGCAAAATATGCCTCATCGCGCCACGAATGCCGTCTACATGGTCACTGTTCGCTGCCAGTTGCAGCTCGGTTAGCGTCGTCTTGGCGATCATCGAGAGCGGTTCAACATGCGCGTGCGGCTCGGCGCGGCGCTCGATGCCTTCGCGGCGGCGCTGAACAAGTTGCAGTACGCCGGCGACGGCGACTGCCGACGCAGGTAACGCCAGAGGCAGCACCGTCATTGGATTTGCCTGCTGGACTTCATCATCCAAAAGTTCAGTAGTTGGCCTAGATTCGCTCGCGGTCGATGCCCTGTTGGTGATCAACAGTGACCACAAGGCAGTCACGCAAACAGTTATGACTCGGCGCAATCTGCCAGAGCGTAGACGTAGCTGTTTGCCAGAGCGCAACTGCCACAGTGCGTGCACGAATGAAAACATCGCGAAACCCCACGTCAACCAAATCGCGATTGCCGCAAGATGCAACCCAAACTGTTCGAAGTTCTGCGACGACAGCGTTCTGGTTGCGTTCTGCACAGACACAGAGAGCGAGAACCCCGAACTAGTCAAGACGAGCGGAAGACCGACCGCAAACCCGAACCAACCCGAAACCGCGACGAAGCGTTTCACGAGCCATCCACTGGGATGGCAGTGCGTTGCGCGGTGACAATTTTGGCGGTGACGCCAAACAGCGATAGCAGTGTCATGCGCACTAGCCGCGTGACACGCACGGTAACTTCATTTTCGTCAAAGCTCGCCTCTCCGGAAACATTGTGCTTGGTTAAATACCTGGTGATTGCATCGGACGCCCGAGCTTTATCGATCGTCGGATTTCCGCTGCGAAACGAGGTGATTTCTTGTGCCCCGGCACGAGCCGCGTTTTCGGCGTCGTCAGCTAATTCGACCTTGGCCGCGACTAGCCGCCCGCCGTCCAAGGCGAGACCGGCACAGGCGATGAAAGTCATCGAGATGACGACAACGAAAGCCGTTATAGATCCACGCTCGGCTTTGCCGAGATTACGATAAACGCTGCAAGGCCGCACTAATTGACCCGCCAACGATCGATTACTTCCGTCGAGTTTGCCTTGACGAAGCGTTCGCTTAAGCCCAATAGGTTTAGCCCGTCACGATTGACCACGCATTCGACGGAAACGGTGACGCTATGCGACGTTTGAGAGTCATCAATCGACACTGCGACTTTTGCTCTTATGCAGCCAATGCCGTTATTTGCGAGATCTCCAAATGCGACATTTTCTGCCACCTGTTGCATCGCAGCGGGACTGACCATCGACGCCGCGCGGGCGGCTTGGTCCGCCGCGTGATGGACCTGAATCTGCGACTCGCCAGCGCGACCCGCGATCACCACGAACAGCGCCAGCATCATCAATACTGGCGTCAATAGCACCAATTCGACGGTTGCGCTGCCGCGCTCGGACTTCACCGTTCGTCCTCCGGGATAAATCGTTCGCGTGGTTCGATCACGGTTCGCTTCACGCTGAAATTAAAAAATGGAGCCACCTGTGGCACTCGCAAATTCACCGTTACCGAGACCTGCTCGCCGCTGATTACCGCTATTGGCTCGCTGATCAATTGCGCCGATAGTTCAGCTGTCGACCTGACGGTGGCGTCGAGGGCGGCAAGTTCGCCACCCTGCATTGAAGCACCAGCCGCGGCACCGCGCGCTGCGCTGGCGGTCGCAACGTTGGCCGTGTGCATGTACACAGCGCCCTGCACGGCCATGAGAACGAGGGACAAAAGGATCGGGACCGCAAGCACAACTTGGGCGGTGGTTTCGCCCAACTCATGATTGTTATCTACCGCTCCCCGGAGAAATGGTCTCGTTCTCATGGCGTTTTGGTGCAGTGATCAGCCCAGGTCGAGTGAATTTGCTTTGTCGCGAACGCGCGTTGTGATCGTTGCACCGACGACGATGGCCAAAGCGATAAGAGCCGCCGCCATTACCACTGTCGTCGCGCTGACCTCGCCTCGCTCAACATCATTTTTTGCGGATGCGGTGAACCGAATCCAGTAGTACTGCCAGGATTGCTTTAGCGCTGTCATATTGGTTTCCTTTTCTGTTGTTATTTGATGTTGCTACTTGGTATTTATGTGTAACTATTTTCCGGCTTTGTGCTACAAATTTCCGACGATCATCGTCATCGCCGGGTAACCGATCAACGCAATGAACGAGATAAACAGGATCACCATCGGCACGCCCATTCGTTCGGTGGCCGACTGGGCCTGGGCCTCGATATCGCCCATCTGGCGGTGGCGCAGCGAGTCTGCCTTGGCAGCAAGCGACGTTCGGATTCGCGCGCCGTGTTCGCCCGCCAATTGCACACTGCCAGCAACCTCGATGACTTCTGGCAAGTTGAAGCGGTGGCCGAGCAACGACAATTCGTTCCACGGCGACCGCCGGCCGCTGCGGGCGCGTACCAGAGCGTGACGCACCTCGTCGAAGGCCCAACCGTCGCCAGCGTCGGCTGCGGCGACGAGCGCGGTCTCCGTACCGGCGCCGCCAGCGAGCAGAACATTCGTTAGATCGAGATAGCTTGAAAAAGCGTGCAGAAAATTTCGGCGACGCGCTGTCGCGGAAGCGCGCAACATTTGATCCGGCATAATGAAACCGGCGATTGCGGCCATGGCGCCGATAACCATTACAGGGGTAACGGGCACAGCGACACCAACTTTGGCGCCAAGCGCGAGCAGAATAACAACGATCCCAAATCCAAACAAACCGCTGAGCAGTTTGCGTACCACCATGTCGGCGGCGATTCGATTCATGATTGCCAGGTCTGCCTTGTGCCTTTCGCCGGTTCGCCTGTTCATCCACGTCTGGCTCCGCCGCGTACCATGCGTCACGCCGTGAAGAATCGGGCGCAGACGCTGTGGGAAGATTGCAACCCATAACCCGAGCCCGATCACGACCCCACACATCATCAACGAGATCACCGCACAACCACCGGTCTACGACGAATAAAACGCTCCGGCGCGTCGATCCGCGACATGCTTTGCATCATGAACAGGGCGACGCCGAAACCAGACAATATCGCGCCGAGAATGAACTGGCCACCGAGACTTGAGTACGGCTCAAGATAGGCGCGATTAAATACAAAGAGTCCAATCACGAACACTGAGACCACAGACGTGATGATGCGAACGGCACTTCGCGTACGTGCACGACCAACCCATACGCGCGTGCGCATGCGGCCCTCGTCACGAGCGCATTGCGCCAGATGGCCTAAGAGGAGGCCGATATCACGCGCCTGATGTTGCGATGCTGTCACGAGCGCAGCTGTTACGAAGTCGGCAGTCGGATGGTCGACATCTTCGGCGAACCTGCGCAAGCCATCGCCGAGCGAGCCATACGCGATGAAGATGCTTAGCCTCTCAACTGCCGCGGCGATCGCCAGTGGGGCATGCGGAGCCGTGGCGATGATTGCCTGCTCAAGACCGTGCGAGCCAGCGAGAGTGTCGCGTAACTGTTCTGTCCACGAGGCAATCGCTTCGACGAATGCCTGCTCGTCGCGACGCTTGGTCGGCGCAGCGCCGACACCGGGCAAC
>JAYTUM010000096.1:0-2023 GCA_043744575.1 Acidimicrobiales bacterium
CGGCCGTTGACGGCGTCGGAAACCGCCAGTTCGACCAGTTTGTTGCTGCGGGTGCGCGGCAGATCGGAGACGCGCAACACGAGGGCGGGCACGTGACGCGGCGTACACGCATTTCGAATCCGCAATTTGAGGTCGTCGACAAGTTCATCTGTCAGTACCGCCGAATCGGCGAGACGCACCAGCAACACGATGCGCACGTCATTTTGCCACGATTGTCCGAACACCAAGCTCTCGACTACATCTTGGTGTTGTTCGACAACTCGATAGATCTCGGCGGTGCCGATGCGCACGCCGCCGGGATTTAGCGTCGAATCGCTGCGCCCGTGAATCACGATTCCGCCGTTGCTCGTGAACGAAGCGAAGTCGCCCTGCGCCCACACTCCCGCAAAGCGCTCGAAGTAGGAGGCAACAAATTTGGGACCGGGACTCTGCGGTGAAGGCAGGCCGACAACGCCGTCGGACCAAAGACCCAGCGGGATACTTGGGAACGGATTCCTGCAAATCAATTCGCCCGCGGTGTTCGGTCGCTCGTTGAGTGAATTTAAGTCTTCGTCGACGACATCGCTGGCCATACCCAACATTGGGCGTTGGATCTCGCCCGAATAGACGGGCGATGTTGGGTCGCCTCCGACGAAGCACGCGCAGATGTCGGTGCCGCCCGAAATTGAAGCCAAGTGCAGATCTATCTTGACGTGTTCATAGACCCACTCGAAGCCCTCGGGCGCCAATGGTGAACCCGTAGAACAAACCGTGCGCAGGGACGATAGCGAGTGGCTCGCGATCGGTGACGCGTTGGTCTTGCGCAGCGAATCTATGTACTTTGCCGAGACGCCAAGCAACGAGATTTGCTCGGCGTCAACGACATCGAACAGCCGAGTCATCGTTGGTGTCGTCGGCGACCCGTCGAACAACACGACGGTGGCACCGCTCGCCAGCACGCTGACCAACCAGTTCCACATCATCCAACCGGTTGTCGTGAAGTACAACACCCGATCGCCCGAGCGAATGTCGCAGTGCAACTGATGCTCTTTCACGTGCTGCAGTAATACTCCGCCTGTGCGGTGCACGATGCATTTGGGAACGCCGGTGGTGCCGGACGAATACAAAACGTACCAAGGGTGATCGAATCCGAAGCGACGGGGCTGCAACGGTGCGGAATTGCCGGAGGCAACAAAGTCAGAGTACGAAAGATACGCGCCGCTAGCCTGCTGCACCGCGGCATCAGACGATGCGACGAGGCCGCTTTGCACCAAAACAGTTTCAACGAGCGATGGCAATTGTGACACGATTTGCTCGAGACGCCCGAGGCAATCAAAATTCTTGCCGCCGTAGCGGTAGGCGTCTATAGCCACAATTACCTTGGGCTCGATTTGTCCGAAACGATCCAGAACTCCGTTCGTGCCAAAGTCCGGCGAGCACGACGAAAACACGGCGCCGAGCGAAGCCGCGCCGAGCATCACCTCGATCGCCTCGATGCCGTTCGGCAACCACACGGCGACACGATCTTCGGCCACCACCCCGCGTTTTGCGAGCGCGCCCGCGATCGCCGCGACCCGGGTGCGCAGATCGTCCCACGAACGGGAGCGACGGTTACCGAGTTCGTCGATCGCGACAATGGCCTCGCCCGAGCCAGACCCCGCCAGGAGGTTTTCGACGACGCTCAGTTCGGCGTCAGGGAAAAAGCGCGCGGCCGACATCATCGGGTTGTCGACGAAAACGCGATCGCCGCGCTTGCCGACAACATTGCAGTAGTCCCAAACCTGCGCCCAAAAATCTTCTGGGTAATCAATTGACCACAGATGCAACGACTCGTAGTCAACACGCGAATCCGCGCCCAAATGCGCATTGGCCCTAGCGAACTCGTACATCCGAGTTTGCTCACGCCGCTCTTCGGAGGGCGCCCACACGCTAAGCGACCGCGAACTCATGACCACTAACCTATATATCTGTTAACACCAATTGGGATTAATAGATATAGGAGAAATCATGAACTGGGGATCTTTTATCACCTGCGCAGTAACCG
>JAYTUM010000097.1:0-2016 GCA_043744575.1 Acidimicrobiales bacterium
CATCGGCATTGAGGCGAGCCACGATGTCTGCACTTCGGCGCATGCGGCTGGCATGTTGTTGCGCGAAGGCGAGCGCGTGCTCGTAGCCGCCGGTCTCGGTGTCGTCGAGTCTGTGTTGTTGGCGGGCGCTGTAATTGTCGGTCGCACAGACGACGGCCGGGGCGACGAAAAGGATGTTGATGTCGAAACCGTGGTCGTCGGCTATCACAACACGTTCGATTATGCGGGCATGACTCGCGCGGCGGCCGCTGTTCGCCGTGGCGCGCGATTGATCGCCACCAATGACGACGCCACCTATCCGACACCGGCCGGACTGATACCCGGCGGCGGTTCGATACTCGCTGCGATTGTTACCGCCTCGGGTGTGCAGCCGATTATCGCCGGCAAGCCGCATGTGCCGATGGGCGACTATGTGCGACGCGTGCTGCAGCAAGGTGATCTCTCGCAGGCGTGGATGGTCGGCGATCGAGACTTGACAGACGGGGCCTTCGCTCGCACGCTTGGATGTCAGTTCGCACTTGTTTTATCTGGTGTCAGCGATGGCCGCGAGGCGAGCCCAGCAAAACCAAACTTGGTCTGCTCCAATCTGCTCGAGTTTGCGACACTGATCCTAGGATGACCGCGCGTTCGCCGCTGAGCGATGTCTTGCTGAAACGCAAACTTGCCGAATCCGCTCAAGGTGTCGAGGCACTTATTGTGGCCGGTGAGGTCTTGGTCAACGGTTCCGTGGCCATGTCAGGCGCTCATCTAGTGGCGCCGAACGACGCAGTGGTGATCGTGCGCAAGGCCCGTTTCGTCAGCCGCGGCGGCGAGAAACTGCAGGCGGCGATAGAGAATTTTGCGCTCGATATGAACGGTGCGATCGTACTCGACGCCGGTTCTAGCACTGGTGGTTTCAGCGACGCAGCGTTGCAAGCCGGCGCGGCCCATGTAACGGCGGTCGATCTCGGCTCGGCGTTGCTGCACGAGCGTATTGCCGACAACGAACGGGTGACCGTGGTCGAAAATTTCAACATTCGTCGGCTGCTCGAAGTGGATTTTGAGGAAAGCGATATGCCGAGACTAATTCGCCAGGAATACGACTATGTCGTCGCCGACCTTTCATTCATCTCACTGACAACAGTTGCCGATGCGCTGTGCTCGAAGGTGGCGCGCGATGGGCACTTGATCCTTCTCGTCAAGCCCCAATTCGAGGCGAGCAGGGCGGAAGCAGACAAATCCAACGGCGTGATCACAGACCCATTGGTACACGAGCGCACCTGTAAGGTAGTCGTCGATTGCTATCGCGGTCGCGGCTTCGTGCAGCGGGGAATAATGGTTTCGCCGCTACTGGGAGCGAGCGGCAATACCGAATTTTTGTTGCACCTAAGTCGTGGCTAGGTTCGCGAGTTTTGTCATAGAGTAAGTACGCAGTGGTTCTAGACACGACCGATTTGGAGGCGCCGAGATGACGAATATTTTAGTTATCGCGCACCACACGCGCGCCGATGTCGGAGATGTATTAGGGCGACTCGAAGAGTGGGTTGATAGACACGACCACTTCATGTGGATGCCGGAAGCAGACGCCGAGGCGCACTCAGTTGGGCACCTAGCGAGCGATCGAGACCCTACGGACGCCGATGTTGTGATTACTCTGGGCGGCGATGGCACGGTGTTGCGCGCCGTGCACATGTTGAATGGCGCACCAGTACCGATACTCGGTGTCAACGTCGGAACGCTGGGTTATCTAACCGAGATCGAGCCGCACGACTTACTGCCGAGCCTGAAGCGCTGGCTCGACGGAATGCAGGGAAATGATTTTATTTTGGATTCGCGAATGATGTTGCTCGCCACGGTGATTCGTAACGATGGCTCACCGAGCATGAGTTGGCGTGCACTAAACGAGGCCGTGCTCGAGCGCCAGCAATCTGGGCACACAATCTGGATCGACGTCAGTATTAATGACGAGGTTTTTGCCCGCTACTCCGCCGACGGTTTGATTGTCTCGACGCCGACAGGTTCGACCGCCTATTCGAT
>JAYTUM010000098.1:0-7735 GCA_043744575.1 Acidimicrobiales bacterium
AATAGAAGTAGCGTTCGGTTCATGAGCGAATTAGACCCCGTCGACCCAGACGCTCAAACCGTGCATTATGACCTAAGTGAGTGGTCCATAAATCAGCGCGCCGATGTCGCCGCCGCGCTTGCCGACGCCGAAATAGTACACGCATGGGACGCAGACGATCTGCTGGTAGCCGCATCGGTAGAAGACCGAGTCGACGTGATTCTTGACGACATCGAGACAGCATCGTCGCAGGGCAAGTCGCCGCCGACGCTGGGCAACGGCGAACGGCTCACTGAATACGAGCTTGATGAGTGGAGCGAGATCGAGCGCAAAGAACTATCTGAAATGCTCACCGAATTAGATATCGCCTTTCGTTGGAATGCCGATGTGTTGTTGGTCTCGACGAACGACGAAGACGAGGTCGACGAATGCCTCGATGCGCTTGAAAGTGGAGGCGTTGTGACAATTGACGGTGACGCGTTGACTCAGGCCAGCAATGAGACCCTGCAGACACTTTCTAAAGTCGCGCAACGATTGCAACACAACCCGTTAGATTCCGACGGACTAACTCTGTTGTCCGTGTTGCTAGAAGACTTCGAGTCTCACGCCGCGCCGCGCGGTGTGCCCGACTCGGTCTGGCGTCAGGCAACCGGTCTCGCTGATCAATTAGCGGCCGCAATTTCAGACGACAACCAACCTGACGAAATCACAGCGATAGATCTCGCTGGTCGCCTGCACGCAGTTTTGCGCCCGCACGTTTAGCCGCGGCGCCCGTTTTCGAGATAGACAAGTAGTCGCCGTGGCCACTGAAAGAGACGAAGATTCGACGCCAGACGAGGTCTTGGCTGAACTCGAAATTTGGCATTCGCGGCCGATCACCCCGACGCGCCGTGTAGCGCTAGGGCATTTGCATTTGCCCGCCGAACCCGCGCCTGGCTTTGGCGGATTATTACTCGGCGCAGTGATGTCTGCGCACATCGCCGATGTCGCCGACGATCTAGTGCCGGACATTCATCGGCTCGTATCGGAAATCGAGCGCGATGAACTCATCGTGCAGCCCCGCTTGCGACATCGCTTTCAAGTCGACCGACACGGATTGTCGCGTAGCGTTCACAGGCTCACTGGCAACCCAGACCAATTGCAGTTCGACATCGATTCTTCCGGCACGCCGCTGCAGCAAATACTCGGTGCCATCTACGCTCTCGAACGCCTTAACCTGCAAACTCGCGTGAAGCTCGCGCCGGTGTTGCATAGATCGATGAAGTGGCGCGGGCCGCTCGGCCCGTCGTTTGTTTCATTCATCGCCGGCAGCGCAACAACTTCGCTTTCGGCACTGGCCGACCCGCGCGCTTGGGCGCTCGATGTCCTCGGGTTTCCTAAGGGCACTATCAAGCCGACTAAGAAGGAAGTGCAGGTCCGCTTTCGCGAGACTTTGCGCCAAGTGCATCCTGATCACGGCGGTGTTCACGAGACCGCCGGCCTGAGTATCGACGAACTTGGCGAAGCGCGCCGCGTTTTGCTCAATCTATGACGGTTCGCGGGCTTGTTCTGTTTCCGGGCGCCGGAAGTTCACGCGAACAATCGACCCTGTTGGCGATAGAGAAGGCGGTGTTGCCTGTACCGACGTTTCGCTTTGACTTTCCATATCGGCGTGCCGGCCGCAAAATACCAGACCGCGCTCCCGTCCTAATTGAGTGCGTGCGCCAAGAGGTCGGTAATGTTGCCGCCCAACTAAATTGCCAAGCGGCCGATCTCGTTATCGGCGGCCGCAGCATGGGCGGTCGAATGTGCACAATGGCGATTGCCGATGCGCTCGATGTTCGGGCAGTCGTTTGCGTTTCGTACCCCTTGCATCCGCCCAAAAAACCTCTGCAACTGCGCACCGAGCACTTCCCGCGACTGAATGTGCCGAGCCTATTCATCGCCGGCAGCCGAGATGAGTTTGCGACGCCGCAAGAATTGACCGAAGCGTTGGGATTGATTTCGATTAAACCAACCACAGAATTTATTGAGGGCGGTCGACACGACCTTAAAGGCAAGGACGAAGTCGTCGCGGCGCTAGTAGCGCAGTGGCTACTTTTGTTTTAGTAGTTGGTCGCTAGGGTTTAGTTCTTCAAGTTGACGATGTGCGGTTTCTGGGTACATGACGAACACGAGCACGGCCACCAACGCTGGCCCGATGGCCAAGAACGCCATTACCGTGCCGTAACTTACGCCGCGATTGATCAGCGTTCCGCAACCTATGAGTCCGGCACTCCCGCCGATTAGCGACGCCGTTGTTATCAGCGCCGAGGCGATATTGCGGTGCGCAGTGGGGAATAGTTCGCTGCGAAATACCGCCATCGCTGGGTATGCCAGGGCGAGCGCGAATGCGCCAACGAGGGCCGAAATCCACATCGTGGTGCCGCGTGTACCGAACGAAATCGCCAGCAGCGCGGCGCCGAGTGGGATCATCACGACTGCGAGCTTCTTGCGCCCGCTTTGGTCGGCAATGCGTCCGCCTAACAGCAGGCCAATTGAAGCGGGCGTAGCCGTCACGAGGGCGAAAAGCGTGACACCACCGGCCGAATATCCGCGCACATCTTTTAGGTATCTAATTTGAAACACTGACGCGGCCGCGATGAATACATTCACGAGTATGGCCGTCGTCATCTGTAGCGCCAATCGCTGTGGCACGATGTGGGCGTGCACGGCAGCGTCGTCGTGAAGCGTCGGGTCAATCGCCCGTTCGTGCAAAGATTCGAAGCGCTGGGTCTCGGGCAAATACTTCGTGATAATCGCCGCGACGATCAACCATGCAAACCCAATCAGGTAGATGTAGCGCCACGAAGATATCGAAATGCCGGCGAGTGGTATCGCGCTCACGGCGGTGCCGGCGCCAAACCCGGCGGCGATTGCCAACACGCTAAGCGCCATGGCGCGATTGTCCTGCGACATTTCTTCGGTCGCGAACACAACTATGAAAATACTCAACGCCAGCCCGAGCGGCCTGCCGATCGTTTGCGTCGCCACGAGGAATGCAAAGTTTGGTGAGAACGCCCCGAGCGACGTGATCAAGGGTGCGACCCAGATCGTAAAGATAATCATCCGACGGCGGCCAATGCGGTCTGCAAGTGCCGCGCAGGGCAACGAGATGATTACTCCCCATCGCACAATGGCCGCGGCGAAACCCTGGCCTTGCGCTGAGATGCCGAACTCGTCGCTGGCATAGGCAACGGTCTGTGTGAATACGGTATTCGTGAACGCCGCAGGTAGGGAAGCGAGTGCTAGCAATAGCAGCACTTTCTTCTGTCGGCTCGTGAGCATCGTAGGGTTCAAAAACCCGCGCAATCGCGCCAATTGCGAGGGGCGAGCGGTGTCAAAGGCCACGGCGGGAGCATACTGATATGGCATGCGAATCGTTGTTCGACCGTCTGGCCCCTTGCACGGAGTTGTGCAAGTTCCTGGGGCCAAGAATTCGGTGCTCAAGTTGATGGCGATCACGCTGTTGGCCGAGGGTAAGTACACCCTCACCAACGTGCCCGACATCAACGATGTCTACACAATGGGTGAATTACTCGGAGCCCTCGGCGTTTCGACGACGCGCATCGACAGTCACAGCATCAGGCTGATAAATAGCGGCAATATCACGCCATTCGCGCCGTTCGAGCAAGTGGATCGAATCCGTTCATCGATCAATGTTCTTGGGCCGCTCCTGGCGCGTTACGGTCGAGCCGAAATCGCAATGCCAGGCGGCGACGACTTTGGGTCCCGGCCGATCGACCTGCACATTCTTGGCCTCGAAGCGATGGGCGCAAAGATTGTGATCACCCGCGAAGGTGTCAGCGCCACAGCCCCTCGGTTGCGCGGCGCCGATATCACTCTGAGTTTTCCGAGTGTCGGGGCGACCGAGAACATTGTCGCAGCGGCTGTTCTCGCAGATGGCGTAACGACTCTCGACAACGCGGCGCGCGAGCCGGAGATCGGCGATTTGTGCAACATGCTCAACAAAATGGGGGCCAAGATCGCGGGCATCGGTACTGCGACGCTCGTGATCACTGGTGTCGAGACCGATTCTTTGCACGCGGTTGAACACGAAGTGGTTAACGACCGCGTCCAGGCTGCCACATACATTGCAGCCGTCGCGGTGTGCGGGGGCGATGTACTTGTGCGCGGTGCGCGCGCCGAGCATATGGAAATGCTGCTCAATCGCTACGCCGAGATGGGCGTGAGCATTACTCCGCAGTCTGACGGTTTACGTGTCGGCGCTTCGTCGCGCCTGCGCTCACTCAATTTCGCAACTTTGCCGTACCCCGGTATCGCCACCGACTACAAACCGTTGCTTGTGGCAATGTTGGCGGTTGCCGACGGCACGGCTATCGCCACCGAGAATCTTTACCCCGGTCGATTTCGCTATATCGAGGAGCTTTCGAAGCTCGGCGCCGACATCCGCGTCAATGGTCACCATGCCGCGATTCGTGGTGTCGCCCGTTTGGTCGGCGCTCCAGTAAGCGCACCAGATATTCGCGCAGGCGCTGCGCTCGTAATCGCGGGACTAGTCGCCGACGGCGTAACCGAGATCAGCGATATTCACCATATCGATCGCGGCTACGACGACTTAGTTGGAAGGCTTGCTGGCATCGGCGCCAACGTCACTCGCGCCTGACTGCTGCTGCAAATCTTGCCGATCGGCATTTTGCCTGTCAACGCGCAGTGTCGCCCGCCACAAAACCACAACGATCGCCGCAATCGGCGCTGCTACGAGCAGAATTTCATCCCAACCACCTTGATGAGCAAGCACTCCCGTATCGTAGAGGGGTAAGTGTGTTTCCGCCATTCGTATTGGAGTGATTCGTGTCGATGCTCAGCCAGGTAGAAGAGACCATCGAGGTCATTAGGCCGGCATTGCAAGCCGACGGCGGCGACATCGTGTTGCAAGAAGTCGACGAAGTAACGGGCATCGTCAAGGTGACTCTCATCGGCGCGTGCGGCACCTGCCCGGCGTCAGACCAAACTCTAAAGGCCGGTATCGAGCGGATTATGCGCGACCGTGTTGACGGCGTAACCGAGGTCGTGGCGGTCTAGTCGGTGCCTTCTCGAACGAGTAATCCGAAGCAGTTGTTCGCCGCGGCACGGCAAGGCGATCGCGCCTCACTCGCCCGATTGCTCTCGCTCGTCGAACGTGGCGGCGACGATGCGCGCGAGATCGGACGGTTGTCGTATCCGCTGATTGGCAACGCCTACACCGTTGGCATTACCGGTGCGCCAGGTGCTGGCAAGAGCACGCTCACCAGCGTTGTCATTGCGCATCTGCGCACCAAGAAATTAAAGGTCGCGGTACTGGCCATCGATCCGTCATCTCCGTTTACGGGCGGAGCAATTTTGGGCGACCGCGTACGCATGCAAGATCACGCCACAGATGATGGCGTATTTATTCGCAGCATGGCGACCCGCGGCCACCTCGGCGGCCTCTCGTTGGCCACGAGCGAAGCGATGCGATTGTTGGATGCAGTGCAATGCCCGTGGATCCTCGTCGAAACAGTCGGCGTCGGGCAGGTCGAGGTCGAGATCGCCGGCAAGGCCGACACAACCATCGTTGTCGTAAACCCCGGCTGGGGTGACTCGGTGCAGGCAAACAAGGCCGGACTAATGGAAATCGCCGACGTGTTCGTTATCAACAAGGCCGATCGTAAGGGCGTCGCCGAGACGAAGCGCGACCTAGGACAAATGCTTGAACTTTCCGATTTCGCCCACGACGCTTGGACCCCGCCGATTATCGCCACAGTTGGCACAACTGGCGAAGGCGTCGGCGAGTTGTGGGCGGCCGTCGAGCAGCATCGCCAATCGATCACAGCCAGCGGCGAACTTGTGTCGCGACGCAATTCGAGACTGCGACTCGAAATGCGATCAATCATCGAGCGGCGTCTCGAGCATCGCGCCCGTGAAATCTGCACGGGTTCAAGCTGGGATGCCCTGGAGGCCGACGTAATCGCTCGAAACATTGACCCATGGAGCGCCGCCGATCAGATGCTTCAAGGCATCGGGGCGTGATCCGCACACCACTCTCAAGGTTGAGCACGCCGGTGCGTTCGGTTGTGGTATCAAGTCTCACTCTAAGCGGCGCGGTCGGCGTGTTCGCGCTTTCGTTTGGGGTGCTTTCGGTGAGTGCGGGTGCGAGCATCGCGCAAACCTGCGCGCTGTCGCTGTTCACATTTACGGGGGCTTCGCAACTCTCGGCGATGAGCGTGATCGGCGCCGGCGGCGCGCTCGGCGGCGCGCTCGGCGGCGCATTGTTGTTGGCAGCCCGCAACGGCGTCTACGGTCTGGCGCTCGCGCCAATTATCAAGGGCTCGTTGCGCAAGCGATTGTTGGCCGCGCACTTCGTGATCGACGAAACGACGGCGATGACGACAGCCCAGACAGACCCGCGGTTGCAAAAGATCGCCTTCTGGACAACGGCCATCGGCCTCTATTCGTTTTGGAATCTCGGAACGTTGATCGGGGCAATTCTCGGTAGCGGAATTGATCCGCAGAAGTACGGGCTCGACGTCGCCTTTACCGCGGCGTTCGTGACAATGCTTGCTCCGCACTTACGCACTTCGAAGGGCCGACAGGCAGCGGTGCTTGGTGCGCTGATCTGCTTGATCTTGATTCCGAGCGCGCCAATCGGCGTGCCGATCCTGGCTTCAGGATTGGCCGTATTCGTTGGGTTGAAGCGCTCGTGATTGCGGCAGCGAGTTCTGCCATGTCGTGGTCCCTGGTGATCGCCTTGAGTGCAGGCGCATTGGCGTTCAAGATTGCCGGTTTGGTTGTGGTTGGCACGCGCAGGCTGCCCCCGGCGCTTGAACGTTGTCTCGTTTTGATACCAGCTGCGTTGCTCGCGGCTCTGGTTGCGAAGGATACGTTTTCGCATGCCCATCAACTCGGATTTGACGAGCGCTCGGCTGGTCTTTTCGTCGCGGTCATCGCAGTGTGGCGACGAGCGCCGCTGATCGTCGTCGTCATCCTGGCCGCGGCTACAACAGCTTTGCTGCGCGCCGCTGGCTAACTAGTGGCGCGCAGTCTCGACGATCTTTTTCAACTCGCGCAGGTTCCGCTTCCAGATAAAACCCATCACGAGCTTGCCACCGACCAACTCGCCGAGTCTGCCGCCAAGCCACCACGGAAACCTGAGCTCCTCGGCCCACACAAACCGGGTTCGCGCACCGCTATCGATCGGCTCGAGGGTGAATTGACCAGTGCCCGTGACTACGCCGACGTGCCGAACTCCCATCACCTTTTCCGGGATCCACTCGGTGATTTCCATGCGGTCGGCGAGTTTGATCGGGCCAACCTTGGTGTCGCACAAAAACGCGGTGCCGACTCCGCGCGTCTGTTCGTTGACGAATCGAATCGCCACCGCATCGGCCATCCAATCAACGTGGCGCTCGACTGGTTCGACAATCTTCCAGACCTGTTGCGGTGACGCGTCGAGGTCGATTCCTACTTCGATATGAGTCATAAAACTACCGTACTATCTGCTTGCGAGCGGTGCGCGACCGTACACGCTTATATGCCGTGAACTTGATTCGGTAAACGGTCGTTGCTCGTAATCACTCCAACGTTGTTCGCACTTGAGGCCAGCCGCATCGGCCATCGCGTCAATCTCTTCAATATCGCTATAGCGCACCCGCCAATGGCGGGTCGAATTAGAGCCATCGTTTCGCGCTTCGGTGAAGACGCCGTCAATTCGTTGTTGCGCTGTGTCTATCGTTGCCTCGCTAAACACGACGCCGTC
>JAYTUM010000099.1:0-2016 GCA_043744575.1 Acidimicrobiales bacterium
GTCAAGTGGCGCAACTCCATTGGGTCAGCATATCTCGTGGCCATCTCTAAAATAGATACAAGGTATCTCGCTGTCGGCTTCAACGATTACTAGTTGGTATGCCATACTGAAAAGACATCGTGGTGGGTCCCCCCAGACCCGCCCGACAGAATTCAAGGGATCCCCCCAGATCTTTGAATTCTCGGTTGAGAGGCCCTGCTGAAAAGCGGGGCCTTTCCCATTTATCGGATTTGGCTCATTGGCTTCGCTATTTTCCCTGCACCTTCTTGCGCACTATGTTCAGCGCGCTGCCGGCCTTGAACCACTTCACCTGCTCGGGGCTAAACGTGTGCACAGCGCTGAACTCGATCTGTTGGCCACCCGGTTTGTTGATGAAGCACTGCACGGGCTGGTCTGGCACCGGTGGCATGCCGCGCACCGTAATTGTGTCGCGTTCGCCAATCATGTCGTAGGTGGCGGGGTCTGCAAAAGTCAGCGGCACAATGCCCTGCTTTTTCAGGTTGGTCTCGGCGATGCGCGCAAACGACCGCGCAAAGATTACGACTGCGCCGCGGTATCGCGGCTCCATCGCCGCGTGCTCACGCGATGAACCCTCGCCGTAGTTATGGTCACCGATCGCGCACCACTGAATCTTGCTCAGCCCGTAACGCATCGCGATGATCGGAAACTTGTTGGTGGTGCCGTCGATGTAGTCGAAGCCCTCGCCAACCGTATCGGTGTAAGCGTTGACGACTCCCTCGAAGAGGTTGCCAGAAATATTCTCGAGGTGCCCACGAAACTTCAGCCACTTGCCAGCTGCCGAGATGTGATCCGTCGTGCACTTGCCCTTGGCCTTCATCAGCACTGGCAGGCCCAAGAAGTCATTACCGTCCCATTTCTTGAACGGCTCAAGCAGCTGCAAGCGGTCGCTGTCTGGGTCGACATTAACGACAGTCTTCGAGCCGTCTGCGGGGGGAGCAATGAATGTGTCGTTGCCCGCGTCGTAGCCCTTGCTCGGTAAAACCTGGCCGATCGGCGCATCCAAACGAACCTCCGTGCCGTCTGGCGCCGTGATCGTGTCAGTTGTCGGATCGAAATCGAGCCTGCCGGCCAGAGCCAGCGCGATGACGGTGTCGGGGCTCGTGACGAAACTCAGCGTGTTGGTGGATCCGTCGTTGCGTTTCGGAAAGTTTCGGTTAAACGAGTTGACAATCGTATTTGGTTTATCGGTAATTTCTTTCGAGCGTTCCCACTGGCCGATGCACGGGCCGCAGGCGTTCGCCAACACGGTGGCGCCGATGGCCTCGAGGTCGGCGAGCAAACCGTCGCGCTCGATCGTTGCGCGGATCTGCTCGGAACCAGGAGTGATAAGCAGCTGGGTCTTGGCGACCAGGCCGTGCTTGGCGGCCTGACGGGCGATCGATGCTGCGCGGGTGATGTCTTCGTACGACGAGTTGGTGCAACTGCCCACCAGCGCGGCGGAAATCTCGAGCGGCCAATTGTTTTCTCTGGCGGCCGCGCCGAGGGCGGCGCCGGTGCGGTGAGCACGGTCGGGCGAGTGCGGCCCGTTGATCAGCGGCTTCAGTTGCGACAGGTCGATCTCGATCAGTTGGTCGTATTGCGCGCCGTCATCGGGGCGCAAATTGTTGGCGACAGCGTCGGCTGCCGCGGCGATGTAGTCGCGTCCTGTAGCGATCAAAAATGCAGCCATGTTGCTGTCGTAGCTAAATACCGAACACGTCGCGCCGATCTCGGCGCCCATGTTGCAGATCGTCGCCTTACCGGTTGCCGAAATTGTGTCGGCGCCCTCGCCGAAGTATTCAATAACCGCGCCGGTGCCGCCCTCGACCGTGAGTACTCGCGCCACTTCTAGGATCACATCTTTGGGGCTTGACCAGCCCGAGAGGGCGCCGCTCAATTTGACGCCAATGACTTTCGGCCAGCGCACATTAAATGGGAAACCCGTCATCACGTCGACCGCGTCGGCGCCACCTACTCCAATCGCAATCATTCCCAGACCACCAGCGTTAGGCGTGT
>JAYTUM010000100.1:0-7723 GCA_043744575.1 Acidimicrobiales bacterium
GAACTCGTCCCAAAGCTCACGAACTTTGACCCCGTCGTAGCCCTCTGTGAGAAAAACGATGTAGCCGGTCTTGATGAACTGGGCCATGCCGTCCGGGTCTTGCACCCCGATGTAATTCTGCCAATCAAACCAGAAGAACGCGGACTCCCAAGCCATCAAGATCGTGTTGTGATTCGAGTAGGTGAAGCGAATGATCGCCGACGACGCGCTAGTCGAGCCCGCGCCAGCCGCTCCCCCCTTGTCTACACAGATGACTTTGCGCCCAGTGCGCGAGAGCTCGAACGCAATGGATGCGCCGATCACACCCGCGCCGATGACGACGACATCGGCAGATGTTGATGTACTCACGAAACTGATTCGAGAATCGCGCGCTGCCACGACGCTGTGTCGGCGGTGCTGTTGAAGGTGAACGAATGGATGCCGACAATGCCGAGTTCTTCAGCGTGCGGCGCCAGGTCGGCTAAAAGCTTCGTCGGGTCGTACCCGCCTGGGGCAAACATCAGCGTGAGCGAGGCCTTGTTCTTCTTCAGGTAGCGAAGCGATTGACCAACGCCAGTGCGCAGGCCAACCGACATCAACCGCGTGCGATCGACAACTCCGGGAAGGCCGAGGTTGACCGGAGTCGTGAACCCTGCGGCGCGCAGGCTCGTCAGCCATTTAAGGATTAATGGCGCGTCGAAACACATCTGCGTAGATGTCACACCGTTAATGCCGAATTCTTTGAGCAACGCCTCCTTATCGAGCAGCGCACTTTGCAGGTCTTCGTTGCTAATTGTGGCGTGTCCGTCTGGGTACGAACCGAAACCGATCGTCTCGACGCCGGGGTCGGCGCCCAGAAAGTCTCTCATGAACGGCAAAGCGAATTGGTAATACGGCGGCACCTCGGCGTCGCCGCCAATTATGAATACCTCTTTGATGCCGTGCTGCTTGACCCACGCGGCGAGTTTTATCGCATGCTCTGGTCCCTCGGCAAGGCGCGCCGCAAAATGCGGGACAACATTGTGACCCTTAGCGATGAGTTTCTCGCACAGATCTTGGGTCGTGGCGATTCCCTTCGCGGGCGAGCAGGTTACAGAGACGGGTGCGCCATTTGGCAGATCGGCGATCGCCTGGTCAAGCGACTTGAGCGGTACCAATTCGTAGCGCATATTGCGCACGAGTTTTTTTACAGACTCTGATGCCACGAGCGCTGATTTGTTGGGGCGAAAGACGCTGCTCAGAAGCGTGTTGACAATGCTCATGCAAATACATCCGGTAGGTCTAGTTTTCGTTTGGTCATATATTCCTGCAACTCGGCGTCGATTGCCTCGTCTAACTGCGGGAGTTCGTACTCCGCTAAGCGCGACTTCCACATCTTGTTGGCTCGTTGAGCTGCGTCTAGCGAGCCGTCCTCTAACCATTGCTCGTAACTGTTGTTGTCGGCGGTGTCAGAACGATAAAAGGCCGTCTCGAAATTCGCCAGCGTGTGCTCCGTTCCCAAGAAATGCGAGAGCGAGGTGTTTTCGCGCAGCGCGCTCATTGCCTGACCGTTTTCGCTTAAGTCGAGACCCTTGCCGAATGTCATCATCATTCCTAGCTGATCGCAATCCAAGACAAACTTTTCGTAGCCGATTGCCAGCCCGCCCTCTAACCAGCCCGCCGAGTGCAACACGAAGTTGGTGCCCGCCATGATCGTTGGTAGCAGCGTGCCCGCGCTCTCATAGGCCGCCTGAGCGTCCGGCAACTTCGACGCCGTGAGCGACCCACCCGAGCGAAACGGCACTCCCAGTCGGCGCGCTAACGAGGCCATCGCGTACAGCACCAAGGCTGGTTCCGGAGTGCCAAACGTTGGCGCTCCTGTGAGCATTGACATCGAAGAGGCGAACGAGCCGAACACGACAGGGGCACCAGGGCGAACAAGTTGCGTAAAGGCCATGCCGACGAGCGACTCGGCAAGGGTCTGCGCCGCAACACCAGCGGAAGTAGTCGGCGCCATTGCGCCGGCCAAGATGAACGGGGTGATGATCGTGGCCTGATTATTGGTGGCGTAGACCTCTGCCGATGCGAGCATCGTCGCGTCCCACGCCAGGGGCGAGGAGGCGTTGATCAGGCTCGTCATCACGGTGCGATCCCGCAGGTCGCCGCCGAAGGCGATGCGCGCCATGTCAACAGAATCTTGGGCGCGCTCGCCAGCAGTCACCGAACCCATGAAACCCTTGTCAGAGAATTTGATGTGGCTGTAGACCATGTCGAGGTGGCGTTTGCTAACCGGAATGTCAACTGGCTCACATACCGTGCCGCCAGAGTGATGGAGGTACGGCGACATGTAAGAGAGCTTGACGAAATTTTGAAAGTCGGCGATGGTCGCGTAGCGGCGACCGTGGTCTAGGTCGTGCACAAACGGCGAGCCGTAGTTTGGCGCGAAGACGGTGGCATCGCCGCCGATCTTGACATTGTTGAGCGGGTTTCTGGCGTGCTGAATGTACTCGCGCGGCGCGGTGGCCTGCACGATGCTGCGGCATAACCCGCGCGGGAAGCGCACTCGATTGCCGTCGACTGATGCTCCGACGTCTTTGAATCGTGCTATCGCAGAGGGATAGTCGCGAATGTCGACACCAATTTCCTCGAGGATGGTCTCGGCGTTATTTTCGAGAATCTCGAGACCCTCGTCTGTGACAAGGTCGACCGGTTTAAGCAGTCGCGTCAGGTAAGCCTCGCGCGCCGTCGTCGCCGACTTGCGCGTTGATTGTCGATTGGCTCGACCGCCCGACCGCCTGTGACCAGTACCTTCAGTCATCGCAACACCTCCCCGCGCTTGCGTCGACTGCTGCGCGTTCCCTCAAGGGCATCTGCACCAACTTGTCGATCGGGCAAAGTGAGCACGGTCGCCAAATGCGGATTAGGCGCCGTCGCATGTGGGAAGGCCATGGCGGCGACGAAAAGATCTTGAAAGCGGGGCTCGGTGGCGGTCTCTATCTTCGTGACCTTGCGCACCGCATCTTGCATCTCGTTGCGCAGGGTGCGCGACAATAGAGATTGCACCGCGCCCGCACCAGCAGCATTGCCGACCGAGCGCACCCCGGCGACCGGGCAATCAGGCACGAGCCCGAGAGCCATCGCGTAGACCGGGTCGATGTGCGCGCCGAACGCGCCGGCTAAGCGGATGTCATTGACTACGGGCGAACCGGCGTGCTCAACAAGCAGATCGATGCCGGCTCGCAGAGCGGCCTTAGCCAATTGAATCGCGCGCACGTCGTTTTGCGTGATCATCATCCGAGTCTTACCGGACTCGTAAAGCAAGTAAGAAAAGGTTCGGTCATCGGCGATAATTCGCGGCGTGCGACTCGCCATCGCACCTTGAATTACGCCATCCTGCGAGGTGATGCCAGACAGATACATCTCGGCAATAACTTCAATGATCCCCGAACCGCACACGCCAGAAATACTTAGTTCGTTGACAGACTCGGCAAAGCCAGGTTCGTCGGACCATAGCTCTGAGCCGATCACCCTAAATTTTGGCTCGAGCGTCTCGCGGTCAATGCGCACTTTTTCGATTGCGCCAGCAGTCGCTCGCTGGCCACAACTAAGTTGTGCTCCCTCGAACGCCGGGCCAGTCGGGCTAGACGCAGCGAACTGGCGGTTGCGGTCGCCGAGCACAATTTCAGCATTGGTGCCGACATCGATTAGCAGTTGCATAGCCTCGCCGCGGTGCGGTCCCTCGGCGAGAATTGCCGCGGATGTATCTGCGCCGACGTGGCCCGCGATGCACGGCCCGACATAAAAACTCGCCTGCGGCGCGTCGAGATCCAGCATCTTTGCCATTCCTAAAACCGGTTCATCTGTTGCCAACACGAACGGCGCGCCGCCCAGTGGCGTCGGGTCGATGCCGAGCAAGATGTGGTGCATGATCGGATTGCCGACCATCACTATTTCAAGAATTCGATCACGAGTTATACTTGCCTTGTCGGCAAGCTCTCCGATGAGTTCATTGAGTGCTGCGCGAATTACGCGCGTAAGTTCTTTGTCGCCGCCCGGGTTCATCATCACGTATGAAACACGGCTCATCAAGTCTTCCCCGAAGCGGATCTGCGGATTCATCACGCCAGCACTCGAAAGCACCTCGCCGCTAAAGAGATCGCAGAGATGACCCGCCACAGTTGTCGAACCGATATCGACCGCGATTCCAAATGCGGCATCGACGTAACCGGGCCAGGCGGCCACGATGTCGCCGACTCCCGTTTTAGAATCCGGAATTCTCACCGCGACGGTCGCGCCATTGTCGCCCTGGTCTGCGGCGATGTGAACTTGCGATAACGCGCCCGCCGCGACGCTCGGTCGGACGACGCCGTGCTGCGACGCCACCGCATCGCACAATAATTCGGCGGCGCTAGCCGAATCGCCAAGATGAGAAATCGGTACGATCACGTAATAAAGCACGAACGACGGATCGACGACGATCGGATCTAGGTCGAGGTCCTTGCGCACAACTTGACGGTGCACTTGGCTTGACGCCGGCACGTCGATGACTACGTCGCCGCAAATTTTGGCGCTACAACCTAAGCGATTGCCCTCCCCAAGCGGTCTGTTGCCGCGGTAATTAGTTTCGAGTTCGCCAGGCGCGCTAAGCGCGTCGGGCGCGACTTCAATGCCCCACTTGGCGAAGGAACCGACGCTTGGCGTGACTTGACAACGGCCGCAGATGCCGCGCCCACCGCAGACCGTATCGAGGTCGACCCCAAGTACACGCGCAGCCTCAAGCACCGATGTGCCCGATTCGACAGTGGCATCAAGGCCAGATGGAGTGAAGACGATGCGCGGCATTGGTTCCCAGGTGATTGCCTAAGCCTGGGCGCGGCGCCGGCGACTTGGATCTCGATCGCCGCGGCCGCCTGTAGGCGCGTTGGGATCGCGATTTGCCTTGATCCACTGCGCGCAGTCGCGGTCGTTGCCTGAAAGTACGTCGGCGGCCATAACCGCGGCTTTGACCTCTGGGTGCAGCGGGCTCATGATCGCCGAGGTCATGCCAGCACCGATTGCCATAGCTAGAAATGTACCCGTAACAACTTGCCTGTTTGGCAAACCGAAACTGACATTGGACGCGCCGCAAGTCGTGTTGACTTTCAATTCTGAACGAAGTCGGCGGATCAGGGTGAATGCCTGCTGGCCGGCCTGGCCGAGTGCCCCGATCGGCATGACCAGTGGGTCGACGACGACATCGCAAGACGGAATGCCGTAGTCGGCGGCACGGTTGACGATCTTCTTGGCTACCGCAAACCGCACGTCGGGATCCATGCTGATACCCGTCTCGTCGTTCGAGATCGCCACGACTGCCGCGCCGTACTTGGCAATTAGCGGGAGAACTCGATCGAGCGACTCGTCTTCGCCGGTTACAGAGTTAACGAGAGGTTTGCCCCTGTAAACGGCAAGCCCCGCCTCGAGCGCGGCAATGATCGACGAATCAATCGAAAGCGGCACATCTGTAACGGCCTGCACGAGTTGCACCGCGCGGGCAAGTAACGCTGGTTCGTCGGCGAGCGGGATGCCCGCGTTGACGTCGAGCATGTGTGCGCCGGCCAAGACCTGCGCCAGCGCATCCGCCTCAACTCGGCTGAAGTCGCCGTTCTTCATCTCCTCTGCTAGCAACTTGCGACCCGTAGGGTTAATGCGCTCGCCGATCATCACGAATGGACGATCGAAACCGATCACGACCTCGCGCGTCGCAGAACTAAGAATTGTGTCAGTCATTGTATTTCCCGTTTCTTATTGGATCGATTATTCGTCTTCGGCCAGTTCTTCGAGAGCGGCCAGCTCTTTAGAGGCCACCGAGAGGTCTTGCACATTTTTTTCGTATCCGCCCGCGAATGCCAGCACGCCGAGACGCTCGCGCGAAAACTCGCCCTCGATGCGTTCGGCCTCGCGCCGCGCCGACTCCTCGAGCGTGCCGGTCAGTGGCAGCGAGACTCGGCGCCACTGGGCGACGTCTTCGTCCGCCGTGTAGATGCCCGCCTTGCGTTTGGCCCGATCAACCGCGCGCTGAAACTTCGCCGAGAGCGTCACCTGATGGCGATCGCGACCCGACTGCGCGTTCACCTGCGCGGGAATATCGCGCCACATGATTACAACCACCGCATTGCCGCCACGAGCCATGACTATTCCTTTGCTTTCGATACCACAGGGGGTTTTGAAAATGAAATTGGTATCGAGCCGCCGAGACCACCGACGCCGACGTGGATGTGCTCGAACTTCAATCCCAACTGCTCGGCGCCATTTTGCGCGGCAACCACGACACCAGGATCGTGCGATTGCGATAGCAACAGCACGCGCGTGTAGTTTCCGAAGTAGGTGTCGCGAAGTTCGGGATGACGATCAAGGCCCAGTCCCTCCCACACGAGCGCGCGAAAGTGTTTGGCCAGAAAATCGGTGAGGTAGAACGTGCCCGGTTGCGCGTCGTGCAGTTGTGCGAAAAGTTGCGAACCAGCAAAGAACTCATAGCAGTGAGCGCCCGGCAGGCGCTGCACGTCCGGGTACGAAGCAAGCAGTGCGTCGAGTTGACCGCCAGTTCCGCAGTCTGCATATCCGACGAGCGTTGGCCGAGATCCGCGACCGTCAAGATGCTCCTTGAGCGCCGGCACTATTCCCTCGGGGCGATTGTGTAAGTTGGCCGGTAGATACCGAACCTCGACGTGCTCTGAGAGTCCGTTGAGGGTCAGCACTTCGCGCAACTCCGAAACGAGTGCGCCACATGCAATCACGAGCGGACGGTTGTCGTCCGACATTTAGTTCACCAGCCTTGCGGTCAGGCGACCGAAGGGCCAGGAGGCTCGGATTTGCGCAGGCGTCGAGCGCTCACCATCTTCTTAGCGGTTTCGGCCGCAACAGCGGCATCGCGACAATATGCATCTGCGCCCACGGCAACTGCAAATTCTTCATTGAGTGGCGCGCCACCGACGAGCACGATGTATTTATCACGCAGGCCCTTGGCCTTGAGCGTGTCTACGACAACCTTCATGTACGGCATGGTCGTTGTCAGCAATGCCGACATTCCGAGAATGTCGGGCTGGTGCTTTTCTAGAGCAGCAAGAAACTTGTCGGCGTCGGTATTTATTCCAAGATCGATGACTTCAAAACCAGCGCCCTCAAGCATCATCGCCACGAGATTCTTGCCGATGTCGTGAATATCGCCCTTGACGGTGCCGACGACAACTTTGCCAACCGACTCTGCGCCTGTCTCGGCGAGCAGCGGGCGCAAGATATTCATACCGGCCTTCATTGCGTTTGCGGCAAGAAGTACCTCTGGCACGAACAAGATTCCGTCGCGAAAGTCGACACCGACGATGCGCATGCCCTCAACAAGCGCAATTTGCAACACTTTGTCCGGCGTCCATTTACGATCAAGCAATATCGTGACGCCCTCGACGATCTCTTCGCCAAGACCATCGTAAAGATCGTCATACATCTGCTTAGTTAGCTCATCGTCAGACAGCCCAGCAAGATCGATCTCGTCGAAGTCAGTATCACTCATTGGCACTCTCCTGGAACCGTCTCTAAATAGAAATAACTGGTCCGCACAGATATATCACGGCGGGATTAGCGTACCAGCAAGGATCCCCCGCCGACCCACTCTTAGTCAAAATCGCTCTTAGTCAAAATTGGGAGTGGCGGAAAAACTCGATTGACTCGGGCGCCAGCGGCTGCTTGCCCACGATTAGGTCGGCCGCCTTCTCTGCCAACATCATCACCGGCG
>JAYTUM010000101.1:0-1996 GCA_043744575.1 Acidimicrobiales bacterium
CTTTGTTCACCAATTGCAAGTCGCGCTTAAGGCAGCGGTGCTGTACCAGCGCGACAAGGACTACATCATTCAAGACGGCGAGGTCAAGATCGTCGACGAATTCACGGGCCGCATTTTGGAGGGCCGCCGTTGGAGCGAGGGCATTCACCAAGCGGTCGAGGCCAAGGAGGGCGTTCGCATCAAGGAAGAGAATCAAACTCTGGCGACAATCACACTACAGAACTACTTCCGGATGTACGCCAAGTTGGCGGGAATGACTGGCACCGCGCAGACAGAGGCCGCCGAATTGATGAACACCTACAAGTTGCAGGTCGTGCCGATCCCGACTAACCGCGAGATGATTCGCCTTGACCAGGCGGATCTCATCTACAAGACAGAGAAGTCGAAGTTCGAGGCTGTCGTTGCCGACATTGAGGCCCGCCATAAAAAGGGTCAGCCAGTACTTGTCGGCACCGTCAGCGTCGAGAAGAGCGAAGTGCTTTCGCGACACCTGCTGCAAAACGGCATCGCCCACGAGGTTTTGAATGCCAAGCAACACACTCGCGAAGCTTCGATCGTTACCCAGGCCGGCCGGCTCGGCAGCGTCACGGTGGCCACCAACATGGCGGGTCGCGGTGTCGACATTTTGTTGGGCGGGAATCCGGAAGGTTTGGCTCGCCAAAAAGTTCTGGGCGAGGGTTTTGACGCCGAGACTCTGGCCGACGAGTTCGCGCTTTCGACACCGCTCGCCGAGATGCCGCCAGATTTTCTTGCAGTACGCGCCAAAGCCCAAGCCCGCTACAAAGAACTTCTTGCGCAGCTGATGGTTTCGTGTCGCCAAGAGGGCGACAAAGTGCGCGAGCTCGGCGGTCTGTATGTCCTGGGCACCGAGCGCCACGAGAGCCGCCGCATTGACAACCAATTGCGCGGTCGTGCCGGTCGTCAGGGTGACCCGGGCGAGAGCCGTTTCTATTTGAGCCTCGACGACGAACTAATGCGATTGTTTGCAACCGGCGCGTTGTCATGGGTGATGGGTCGCGCCCTGCCAGACGACGAGGCGATCGAGGCCAAGATGGTAACCAAGGCGATCGAGCGCGCGCAAAGCACAGTAGAGCAACGCAACGGCGAGATCCGCAAGAACGTTCTCAAGTACGACGAGGTAATGAACGAGCAGCGCAAAGTTATTTACCAGCGCCGCGATCAGATTCTCGAGGGCCTAGACCTCAGGAGCGCCGCAATGGAGTACTTGGCCGAGGCGGTCGACACGCTCATTGAAAGCCATTGCGTTGCCGAGGCCGACGACGAATGGGATCTCGACGGACTGTCGCGCGAACTGGTCTCGTTTTGGCCGAGTAGCATCAACCCAGCACGTCTCGCCGACAGCGCCGACACCGACCAGATGTATGACATCGTGATGGCCGACGCCACCGCCTACTACACCAAACGTGAAGAAGAACTTGGCGAGGCCACGATGCGCGAGGTCGAGCGCCAAGTGATGTTGCGAATCATCGATCAGCGCTGGCGCGAGCACCTCGAAGAGATGGATTATCTACAAGAAGGAATCAACCTGCGCGCGATGGGCCAAAAAGATCCGCTCACCGAGTGGCAGCGCGAGGGCTTCGAAATGTTCGGCTCGCTGATGAAGGGCGTCGCTCAAGACTTTGTGAAGTATGTAATGCATGTGCAGGTCGTAAATAACGATGCCGCGGCGCCGATTGTGCAAAACATTCAAGAGAGTTCGTCAGAGACCGAGCCGCAGACAGGGTTTGCGGGTCTATTGACAGGCGACGACGAAGTTGCCCAGGAGCAATCGACGCCGGTTCAAAAGACCGTCGTCAACTCACCCAACGATTGGACAAAGACGCCACGCAACGCGATGTGCCCGTGCGGCTCTGGCAAGAAATACAAAATGTGTCACGGGCGCGCCTAGCGCGACCCAACCCAGCCATGCGCGATTTCTCAAACGACCTTGCCGAGGTGCGTCGGCGCGTCGACGAGGCCTTCGTGTATCTCAAGG
>JAYTUM010000102.1:0-7642 GCA_043744575.1 Acidimicrobiales bacterium
GTATTCTTCCATCACATTTTTGTGCATGTGCCGCATCATGTCGACATGCGAATTCCGTTTTACGAGCTGCCTGCGGCCGCCAAGGCGATTAAAGACGCATTCCCTAAGGTCGTGGCTGAACGCAAACTCTCAATAAGCCAGTACCTCCAAACCACGAAGCAATGCAAGCTCTACGATTTCGAGCTCGGCGCCTGGTCGCGGCTCCCCCGCGCTGCGCGCGCGAATTAGTTCTAAAAAGAGGCCCCCTCCGGGTGTCCGAAGGGGGCCTCGTAACTGCTTACCATTTGGTGGCGGGGGCAGGATTTGAACCTGCGACCTTCGGGTTATGAGCCCGACGAGCTACCGGACTGCTCCACCCCGCGTCGTAGACGATGTACGGTAGCGAGCGCAGTACACGAATAACAACCTCAACAAACATGGCCCTCTTCTCTCACATACCCAAGGCAAGCGCCGTCGACCTCGAGGCGTTACGCGCCGAACTCTCAGCATTGCGCAGCGAGCTGACAAAGCGAACCAATGACCTCTCGCTCGTCACCGCGGCGGCCAATGGTCTCGACCAGAGAATCACGGCCATCGACGCTCGCATGACGCAAATGACCGCAGAGTTGTCAAACCAATTGCACGAGCTCGGTAGCGACTTAGAAACAATTGCTAGTCGCGAGAACGAGCCGGTCGCGGTTGAGGCGTTAGACCAATTGCGCGCGAGCCAAACACGCATTGCCAACGAACAGGCCCGATATCAAATCGCATTTCGTCAGGATCTTGCGGCAATTGCAGACCAGCTACGCAGAGTTAAATAGAGAAGGTCTCAGCCGCCAACAAGCTGCAGTGCTTGGCGAACGAGTTCGCGGGCCTGCGCAAGTTTTTGCTGATAGCTAGAAAAGTTCGGCGGAGTTGCGGCGAGTGCAGCATCGGCCTCATTGAACAAAGCGTCGGCCATAGCGAGCAACTGCGCCGCCGTCATCGAACTAGTATCACCAGTCGCTGCCGGCACGGTCGTCGACGAGCCCACTGACGCGCCGGAACCCGAACCGGGAGGAACGGTCGTCGAGCTTGGCGCTGAACCATCGCTGACGCGGTCTCCAAGTTGTGTCGTGAACCCTGGGAAGAGTTTGGCGATCGCACTCGTCAAGTCGTCGCTAATTACAACGCTCTTATTATAAGAGACTAAAAATTTGCGCACGAATACTTGTTTTTCGTTGGCGTCATCCGGGCGGACATATAACGGTCGCACGTACACGAGACCCTTCGCGACTGGCACAATCTGCAGATCGCCGAAACCAACGCTCGACCCACGCTGGTCAAGCAATGTGATCTGTTGCGAGATCGTTGGGTCGCTGCCGAATTCGGCGGCCACCGTTGCGGGGCCGTCTGGCAATGGGTCATTGGCCTCATATACGGTGATCTTTCCGTACGTCTTTGGGTCGCTCGAGACGACCATGAACGCGCGAAGTTCCTTGCGGGAGTCGTCGGATGAAAATGGTGCAAACGGCCGCAGCATCGAGAAAACACCTGGAGTATTGACGCTGCCTGGGGCGTGAAAAATCGTGTAGTAAGGCACGAAGCGCGCCACGTTGGCGTCTTGCACATTGATCGCGTCGGGGTTGAGCGTTGGGTCGATGACCGAAATTGCACCAGTTGAAGCGTCGGCTACCGAAGGTGGAGACTGCGAAATGCTCCACGCGGCATCACGATTGAAAAACAAAGTCGAGTCGTCGAAGTGGTAACGACCGTAAATGTTTGTTTGCACCCTAAAAAGATCTTCAGGGTATCTGAAGTGTGAAACCAATTCTGGCGAGGCTTCGCTTATCGGCGTCATCAGTTTCGGAAATATTTTTGACCAAGTCGCGGCAATCGGATCGCTCGCGTCAGCGAGATAAAACTTGGAGCCGCCCGTGTATGCGTCGACGACGACCTTGACGCTGTTACGCACATAGTTGAAGTTGGCGTATAGGCCGCTGCCAGATGTCAGTTGCGAGACGTTGGCCCTCTGGCCGTACGGATAGCGATCTGTGGTCGTGTAGGCGTCAAGTACCCATAGGACCTTGCCACCGACAACCACCGGGTACGGATCGGCGTCGTACCTTAAGAACGGCGCAATCTTTTCTACGCGCTGCTTGATGTCGCGGATCCACATGATTCTAGAATCGGCCGTGATTAAGTTCGACCCGAACAAGTTGTACTCGCCGAATTTCACCGCAAACGCAAGACGACGCATTGTTGAAGACAACTGCACTCCGCCGTCCCCGCTGTAGGCGGCTGCCGCAATATCGGGGCATGGTTGCTCGACTTGCTTTGTATCAACTATCGAGTACAGCCCAAGGCCCTCACCCACATACAACTGAGGCTGCTTAACCGCGAGGTCAACATATAACGGTCGACCGTCAGATGTGACAATGCTTGCAGGGGCAGCAACAACCCCGCAACCGTGGGTGTACAACAAGTGCTGCGAAACCCATGTGCGGTTCGGAATGCCGACCGAATTGAGTTCGCGAGCGCCGACAATTACCTGTTGTGTGCGCCCCGAGATTTCGTATCGATCAACATCTAGATCGCGAATTGCGTAGAACGACTTCAGACCTTCGTCGAGCGCAAAACGATCGCGCATCTGTATTGGATCGAGTTGACGAATATCGCGCAATGGCCCATCGTCGGCAGTTACGTCTTGTGCAGAAATGAGGTCTGACGACAACGCCACCCGCTCAACTTTGTCGATTCCCATTGCCGCCTTGGTGGCAGCAATGTTGCGACCGATATATGGAAGTTCTTTAGTGCTGACGTTGGGCTGCACAGAAAAGCGTTGCACGATTGACGGATAAATCGTTCCGGCGGCAACAGCGACAACGATCCACATCAGCGTCGCTAGAACTGGCAAGCGCCAACCCTTTTGACGCACATTCCAAAGGAAAAGCAGAGCCACCGCGATTGAAACTAAGATCATCAAATTGATTGCCGGCAGTTGCGCGTTGATGTCGGTGTAGGTCGCACCCTCAACGACGCTTCTCGTTGAGCGTGTCAGATCAAAACGCGACAGCCAATAGCTGACCGCACGAACAAGCGACATTGCGGCGAAAAGCACTGAAAGATGCGCCTTTGCTTGGGGTGTCACGCGGCGGCTCGAATCCTGAATGGAAATCGCGCCATTCAGGTAATGGGATACGCCGGTAACAAGTGCGATTAACAGAATTGCTCCGAAGGCCCAGTTGGCGGCAAACTCTATGAACGGCAGGCGAAAGACGTAGAAGCTGAGGTCACGATTGAAGAGCGCGTCTCTAACCCCGAACTGCTGCGCATTACGAAATAACAACCACTCTTGCCATTGGCCTATTGCAGGCAGGCCGACCATAAACCCGAGCACAACTGACACGACGAGTCGCAATATCCACTTCTTGCGCCCGAGAATCTGTTGATATGTGGCGACCATCCGCTGCTCAGGCGAAGTTCCAGTTACGACCGGTGCAATGCGATCGGCGAGCCACAAGTTGAAGGCCAAGACGACAACGAAGACCGCGACAAAAACCAGCCCAAGTAGGGCCTTAGTTCCGATAATTCCCCACAACACATCGCTGCGACCGAGCGAATTGTGCCACAACACATTGACGTAAAAAGACGCAACGCTACGTGACGAAACAAACACGGCGACGAGTGCGCCCACAAAAATAATCGCAATCGCCCTGCTCTTCTTTGGGGCGTTAATTCGGAAACCCCCCGCCGCAGGTGGTCGTCGACGAGGAGGAAGATCGGAGGGGTTCCGCATAGAGCGAAGGCTAGCCGAGCGAAGGCACCACTAGGCAGCGACATCCGCCATGCGCGATCGGATGCAAATCACCAGTCGGAAATTGTGTTCCAAGTGGAGTCGCGCCGGCAAGGGCATTATCTTCTGCGTCTGCGCACGCCGGACCGTCCGGGTCGACCATCCAGCACACCGGCGTGTTTGCATCTAATACGAGATACGCGCCGCGGCTATACGCAAGGCAAGCGAGATCAGGGATGTTGGTCTCGACGCGTTGCATCTTCCACTCTCGGTACACGCTGCGCACCAGGCTCGACATTTCTTCACGGCTGCCGTTGCTCTGCTCGACGCACCGTTGAATGCGATCACGCAGTGGTCGGACTATGGTCTCGTCGATACTCCTCGAGAGCACCGACATCACGGCGGCGTTCGTTATCCGTTTGCGCAGATCGGCTTTCATGCTCGACGACAGCGACCGCGCCCCGCCCATCGACGCCGCCATCAAGTCTTCGGCGAGGGCCTCGACATACTGCTGCGTGTGCGTTGCCGAGGCTGGTAATACTTTTTCGAGGGCAACAACCGCTTTCTTGGTCTCTAGGTAAGTGAGAATCGAATTTTCTTCGTCGGCAAGCAAACGTTTGATCTTACGGCTCAACAGAACGATAAGTGGATCAATGACCTCTTGACGTTTGACGAACACTGCACCGTCGACCTTTGGCACCATGACCTTTGTCTTGGCTGTAATTTTTGGAGCTGGCGTCGCGGCAGGCGAATCCTTAACAACTTCAAGTTTTCTGAGCGGCGGTTTTTTGCTAGAAGCCAGTGTCTCGGTGGCGACAGTGCTGATACTCGTTGAGCGCAATTTAGCGAAAAGATCGTCGACCGATTTCTTTTGTGCTGGAGTAGCCGAAACCTCCGGGGTTTCGACGACCGGGGTTTCTACGACCGGGGTTTCGACGACCGGGGTTTCGACGACCGGGGTCAAGGTCGGCGGATCGATCACTTGTGGCGCGTTGTCTGGGTCTTTTTGCCTGCGTTTCTTGCCGAATAGTTGCACAACATCGGCAATGTGCTCGGTTTTGACCGGCTCGGTCGAAGGGTGCTCGGCCATCGACGCAGCCGAAGACGCCGACTCGATAGGCGTAATTTGGATTTCGATATCTTCAACAATCGCGATCTCGTCGGTGATCACAATCTCGTTGGCGACGACGACCACAACTTCTTCCTCGAACTCCGGCAAATCTTCGGCGTGCTTATCTTTTTCCTTTTCGTAATCGAAAGGCATCGGCGTCGAATTATTTACAGCGCCATTTACCGCAGAAACACTTGTAATTTCGGCCGAAATGTCATCGAACTCGTTGAGATCATCTACTACTTCGTTGGCAACTGAACTGGCACGTTCAAAGACTCCCAGGAGTCGGTCGCGTCCGTGAATCAGTTTCTCTATCTGGTCGCGTGCCGCTTCGCGGCGGCGTGCCATCTCGGCGAGAACCTTCTCGCGGTACTCGCGGGCCTCGACCACCATCTCACGACCCTGTTGTTTGGCGAGTTCTAACTCGGCTTCGGCGTCTACCGCAACATCGCTGCGGTGACGCGACGACTCGATCTCGGCCTCGGCGCGAATTCTGGCGGCGTCGCCGCCGGCTTCGCGTACTACTCGCTCGGCCGCCTCTGCCGCCCGAGCACGCATTTGCTGCGCTGCCTCGCGAGCCACTGTCAAGACTCTGGCCGTCTCCGCGCCTAGCAATGTAGTGACGGTCTCCTCATCTAGCACGCCAGGGCCAGACATACCGCGCGTCTGCAAGGCCCGCAGTTCACTTTCTAGAAAACGTTCACGTTCTTGCAACCGCGCCAGTTCGGCCGAGACCATCCGTAAAAAGTCGCGCACTTCTTCTTGCTCGAACCCACGCCGACCGACGGTGAACTGCGCCGCACCTACGGCGGCGGGCGAAGAGGGATCAGGGCGCGAAAAGGAAATCGCCATGCGTCAAGAATACGCCCGATTTAGAGCGAGATTGTGGCATTGATCAAACCGCTGCCTCCGAGCTCCTCTAATGCCGCGAGTGCTTCATCGAGATTGGCGACGGGGATGATGCGCAATGCCGAGCCCGCGACCGCGCGGGCGTCCTTTAACTCTCGTACACTTTGTGAAGCGGGTACCAAAAACACTGTTGCACCCGAGGCCTTGACAGCGGCTGTTTTTTGCCGCAGGGCCCCAATTGCCCCGACTGACTCGTCTTGTGAGATCGTGCCAGTGACGGCGACCTTCACTCCGCCAGCGAGGTCGCCTGGCGTAAGTTCATCGAGCAAGGCGAGAGCAAAGGCGAGACCTGCCGATGGCCCGCCGATGCGATCGGTATTAATTCCGACTTCGAACGGCAGTTTCACCGTGCGCGTGTCGGCGGGGACGAACCCAATCAGAGTGTGCTTGGCGTCATCTGGGTCGGCGATCAATTGTACCCTTCGCTCAACGCTCGCAGTTTCGCCCTGCGGGACGATAGAAATGTTCACGACGTCACCGGGGTTGTGCTTGGCGGTAAGCGGCAACAGGTCTTCGATCGTCGAGATGGTCGCGCCGTCGAAACCGATGATCGTGTCGCCGAGATTTAGTTGCTTACAGGCGCTCAACTTGGTGGGCAAATCCTGACAAACCAGCTCTTCAACAATTACCGCGCCGAATTCAAATGAAACATTGAGGCCAAGTCTGTTAAACGCAACATATTCAGCGATTTGCTTTGCACTCGTCATCGCTTGGAACCCGAGTCGGCGCTGCTCGGTTGGTGTAACAGATCCAAAATATTGTTCTCGCGTCTTTACGTCAACGTCCGGGTCGATCCAACCGATTGCCGCTTCTAGGGCGCTCAGTTGTCCACCAAATGCGGTGACGAATAGCAACGGTGTTTCTGCTGGATACCGAGTAACTTGGTTAAGGACTTGAGCGTCAAACGTAAGCCGGTCGGCGACCGGCCCGGCCGAACCTGGCGCCACTTCCCAATACTGAACGGAAACTACGGAAGAAATCAAAATTGCCGCGATCGCCAGCCAAGCCAAGCTGAGAATAGGTAGCGCCCACCAAAGTCTGCGATAAATGCGTTTCTCATCGCCATTAAGGACCACGTGCGGAGGCGCAGGTGGCAGCAGTACGCTTGGGGTTGCCGACATGTTGTCTTCGCTCATGATTCCACTCGTTGCTCAATCCGTTGCTGGCGTGACGATCAGATCGCTGCTTATTGTCATCCTTACGCTAGGTGCGATTTTCTTAATTGGTCGTTCTAAGCCTGCCAGACCCAATCACTCGACCGGCATGCGGCCGGCTATGGTTCGAGTAGTCACGCGCAGCACTCCTCTATACAAGAACCCAGATCAACAGCGCCGGCTAATAGCGAGCGGCACGATCGGCGCTGGCGCGCTGGTAGTAGGGGCTGTCGTGGCCGTCGTCGTTTCGGTCGTACTCGCCTATCTAGTTACAACCGTTACTGGCCTACTTCGCTAAGCGCCAAACCAATCGCTCAAGAGCCACGCCGGCACAAGGCTTGTCGAGAGTAAACTTGTAGCCGAATCGTTTAATCGCACATCGACCCTAGGGCGGGAAATTGTGACAGCAACATCAGGACAACGCGAAATTAACATTAGCGGTCGTCTAATTGGCGACGGGCACTTGCCGTTCGTGATTCCGGAAATAGGTATCAACCATGGCGGGGACATTAATAGGGCGATTCGAATGATCGATGATGTCGCCGACGCGGGCGGCGAGTGCGTCAAATTTCAGGCCCACAGTGTCGAAGACGAGATGGTGCCAAACAACGTCATTCCCGGAAACTCGACCCGCTCGATCTGGGACATCATTGATGAATGCACTCTGACGCCCGATGAAGACCTGCGCTGCAAAATGCACGCGGAGGCACGCGG
>JAYTUM010000103.1:0-7586 GCA_043744575.1 Acidimicrobiales bacterium
CAGCAGTTTTGCCAAGCAGGTAGGTAACGGCCACGATTTGGTACGCGGTCGCGTTCGTCGTCTGCTTGAAGTTAAATGTCACGAAGCCCTTGGCATCGATGTCAGAATCAGCGAGCATCGAAGAAACGGCGGCCGATGTTGGCGCCGTGTACTTGCCAGCCGCGTTCTGAATGAGCGCCGAATTCATGCCCTTGGCTGCGCGGGTCGCGTCTGTTACGAACGAAACCTCGGTGTAGCCAATCGAGCCGTTGGTGTCGGCGATGTAGTTCGAAACCGCAGCGGAACCGCTTTGGCCCTGGAACGCTGCGCCCATTGCGGTCACCGATGCTTGGCCACCGGGGATCGCCGTGGTGAAGGAGTCGTTAACTGTCCACGTTGAGTCGATGGCGTTCAGTGGCTTGATGAAGTTATTCGTCGTTCCCGAACCGTCTGAGCGGTATGTGACGATGATCGACTTGTCTGGCATTGCGACCGTGCTATGAGCGAATAAGGCGGCTTCTTTGCCGTTAACCTTGACCGAGTATTTCTTGGTGATACCGGTGGTCAACTTCAGCGCAATTTGGCCCTTGGTCGCGACAGTCGCGGAGACAACCGCCTTCTTGCCGCCGTTAAAGATTTCAATCTTCTTGCCCTTAGCCAACTTCAAGGCCGCCGGGGTAAGCGTGACGGTGACAGTCGTTGAAGTGTTCGACAAGTTTTGCCACAACACGCTGGCGCCCTTGGCGTCGCTCCTCTTCTTCGAGTTGGCCCAGATTATGTTGTCGTCCATGTCGGCCAAGATCAGCGGGTCATTCCACTTTGTGATCTTGCCCGAAAAAATCTTGGCGACCGTGGCCATCTTAAGCTGCAGCGTTGTGCCCTTGATTTCGTCGAGACGGTAGGCGACCGACAAGCCACCGGCTACGTACGGAATGTATGTCCAGCCGAATGACGCGGCCTGCGTTGAAGAAACCGCTGAGTCGGTTCCGCCGAAATCTGTGAGGCCGGCCTTGAAGTCTGACTTGCCCTTCGTTGAGCCGCCGCCCGGGTTGGCGTAACTTACCGAGTGGCCGCTCGAGGCGTTGTATGCGGCCGTCGCGGCCGCGAGGAAAGTCTGCGGGAAGGTCGCACCGGAACCGCTGATGCTTTCGGCGCTGGCGATTGTGCCGAGGGCCATGCTCGCCGAAACTGCTATTGCTGTTACGGCAACTAATTTACGAAGATTACGCATTAACTCCTCCGAGTCGTTTGGGGTTTCGTATTCACGGGTTGTGTTGATTTCACCGAGAATGCTATGAACCTCAGGAAACATCAGAGTTGCGATCGCGCAAACTCTGCGCGGCAGTTAGGTGAACTCTTGGTTAACCAGATCTCAGCCGAACTTACCCAATTTCAGCCGAACTTACCCTGCACGTAATCCGCCGTGCGCGGATCGGTGGGGTTGGTAAACATCTTGCGAGTCTCCGAAGCCTCAATCAACCGGCCAGGACCTCCATCTGATAAAAAGAAGGCGCAATATTTGCTGACGCGGCTGGCCTGTTGCATGTTGTGCGTAACGATGACGACTGTGATCGTCTCACTGAGTTCGCGAATGGTCTCCTCGATACGCAGTGTGCTGCCTGGGTCGAGAGCAGAGCACGGTTCGTCCATCAACAACACGGAGGGTTTCACGGCTAGAGCGCGGGCGATGCACAGCCGTTGCTGTTGGCCACCCGAGAGCGAGCCGCCCGAAATATTGAGGCGATCTTTGACTTCCTTCCACAAACCAGCGCGAGTCAGGCACTCTTCGAGAAGTGCGTCTGCATTTTCGGTTTTGATGTTCGCCAATTTGAGACCAGCTAACACGTTTTCGCGCAGTGTCATCGCGGGAAACGGGTTCGGCTTTTGAAAGACCATCCCGACACTGAGGCGAATCGCCGCGGCATCGACCGACGGATCATAAATATCTGCGCCGTTGAGCAGCACTTCGCCAGCCATCGCGGCGCTGGGGATGAACTCGTGCATGCGGTTGAGCATGCGGATGAAAGTCGACTTGCCACAGCCCGACGGCCCGATCAGGCCGGTCACGCTGCACTCGGGGAAGTGCAGGTTGATGTCAGCCAAGACGAGATGAGTGCCGAACCAGGCGTGCAGACCGCGTGTCTCGATGCCCGCGATGGAGGCGGTGGCGACGGTGCCACTTTGAGGTGATACTGAAGAACTATAAACGGATTGGTTCATTTCGTGTCCTGTCGTAGTGGTGTTCATAAATCAGCGAAAATCCCTAATCATTGGCGAACCCCAGTCATCGGCGGTCCTGGCCACCCAAAATTCGGGCCAGCGTGAAAAACATGAGAACGATCAGCATCATCACAAGAGCGCCGGCCCAGGCTCGGGCGATCGCGTACTCGGTGCCAATCTGCAGCAGACCAAATACATAGGTCGGCATCGAACCAATTGGTCCCGACATTGGGTTGAACTTGAATGCCGTATTCGAGAGCGACGTCAACAGCAGTGGCGCCGTCTCGCCCACAACTCGAGCGACGCCGAGGATGCCCGCGGTTATTAGTCCGCTGCGCACCGTTGGCAGCACTACCATGAGCGAACTACGCCACTGCGAAGAACCGAGCGCGTAACTCGCCGAGCGCAGATCGTCTGGCACGAGCTTGAGCACCTCTTCTGCCGTGCGGGCTACCGTCGGCAACATCAAGATCGCCAGCGCTAGAGCGCCAGCGATTCCGCTGAACGAATGCGTCCAGGAGATGAAGGTTGCGTAGATGAAGAGTCCGGCGACGATCGATGGCACGCCGCTCATCGACAACAAAACGAAGCGAATTAGACCAGCGAATTTGCCCCTGACCTCTGTGATGTACACACCGCTCAAGATTCCGAGCGGCAATGTGATCATCGTGGCGATCAGCACCATTATTAATGAGCCGACGATGGCGTGACCCGCGCCGCCGAGGTTGAGCTCGTCGTCTGGGGTAGTCAGCCGCATGTCGTTGAAAAAGAAACCGAAGTAGATGCCATTAAAGCCCTTTGTCGCCAGGCTCCAGAAAATTGACATCCACGGCACAAACGCCAGTGTCGCCCCGACAGTCACCAAGATTTTGGTCAGGCTATCAATCTGCTTTAGTCGACCCTGCTTACGGTGCACGACATAACCATCGGCGAAAATTAAACCGGCGAAGACGATAAACCAACCGTCCGGACCCGCAAATCCCGTGAATAAAACGACAAGCATCGCGACAGCCGCCAACACGATCGGACGCAAGCCGCGACGAATTGTTTGCGAGCGAGTCGGCTTCCACGGTTGCGTCGGCTGCGGCACTACGACTGGAAGTTCAGCGACCGGCATTGCGCTAAGCGAACTCATGAGACTTTGCTGCCGCGTTGAACGATGTATGTGGCACCCATGTTCACCGACATCGTGAGCAGGAACAACACGAGGCCGGCGGCCATCAGACCCTTGATTTCGTACTCTGTTGCCTCTCCGAACTTGGTGGCGATAAGCGAGGCGATGCTGCCGCCCTCAGACTCGAGAATATTAAAATTGATTTTAAAGACGAGATTCAACAGCAGGTACACGGCCACCGTTTCGC
The DNA here is from genome assembly GCA_043744575.1 of Acidimicrobiales bacterium. Lineage (GTDB taxonomy): Bacteria > Actinomycetota > Acidimicrobiia > Acidimicrobiales > Ilumatobacteraceae > UBA3006. Next base: position 3,561 of record JAYTUM010000103.1, read on the forward strand.
CGAGCGCGCGCCCGAGGCCGAGCATTGCGCCACCGACAACTCCGCTGCGCCCGAACGGCAGCACGACCGTGCGCATCGCGCCCCACTTTGTACTGCCGAGCGAATAGCACGAGTCGATTAGTTCGCGCGGCACGCGCGAATAAACCTCGCGCGCAACAGATGTGATGATCGGCACGATCATCGCCGCGAGCACCGAGCCGGCAATGAATGGGCTGCGCGTGAAGATATCGATCTCGACTTTGAATAATGGAATCCATCCGAGATAGTGGTGCAAGAGTCGCGCCCATCGCTCTCCGTATTGCATGAACACAATGATTCCCCACAAACCGAAAACAAGAGACGGGATCGCGGATGCAAGATCGAGCAAGGTTACGAGCACGCGCTTGATTCTTTGGTTGGTATAGAACTCGATGAATAGCGCTCCTCCGATTGCTAGCGGCACCGCAATGATCAACGCAATCAACGATGTCAAGATTGTGCCGAACAGCATCGGCCCGATTGAAAAAAACACTCGACCGGTGCCATCACCGTTACCGGCGGTCCACTCGCTGCCAGTAATAAATTTGAGTCCGAAGTCCTTAAAAATCTCGCCGCCGCGAACGAAAAGAAAGATGCCGATAAGTCCCAGAATTACAAGCGACGTCAGTGCGCCAGCGGTGACTATCCCCCGAAATATTTTGTCGCCTAGTCGATAGGTAACTGTAAGTTCTCGCTGCTGCGGAGGGCTCGGAGTACTGGCAAGGGTCACGACCACTTATCCTTGCTTCTCGACCTAAAGCCAGCCTGACAGCAAGGTGAACGCAGGGTAAATTATGCGGCCAGCACCGCCAGTTGCTATGCCTTGGCGGCTTTGAAGCCCGCGTCGAGGTCGGCGAGAATGTCGTCGATCGACTCGAGCCCTACTGAGAGGCGCACCAGGCCAGGGAATACACCAGTGCTTCTTTGCTCATCTTCGGTCAGCTGGCTGTGGGTCGTACTGGCCGGGTGAATCACGAGGCTGCGCACGTCGCCAATGTTGGCCACATGACTATGCAACTCGAGCGACTCGACAAACTTTTGGCCAATGTCGCGACCGCCCTTGATGTTGAACGCGAGCACAGAGCCGTAGCCCTTGCCACCACCGTATTTCTTGGCACGGACGTGCCACTTGCTAGTTGGCAGGCCGGCGTAGAAGACCTCTTCGACGTCTTCGTGACCCGCCAAGTATTCGCCCACCTTTTGGGCGTTGGCAAAATGACGCTCCATGCGCAGCGACAAGGTTTCGAGGCCTTGCAGGAACATGAATGAGTTAAACGGTGTCGTCGCCGCGCCGATGTCGCGCAACATTTGCACGCGGGCCTTGATGATGTACGCACCATGACCGAGCGCCGGCCAATACGGCAGGCCGTGGTACGACGGGTCTGGTTCGGTGAGATTTGGAAACCTGTCGTTGGCGCCAAAATCGAACTTGCCGCCGTCAATAATCGCTCCACCAATTGAAGTGCCGTGGCCGCCGATGAACTTGGTAAGCGAGTGAACGACGATGTCGGCGCCCCACTCGAATGGGCGAATCAGGAATGGCGTCGGGGTGGTGTTGTCGACAATTAGCGGCACACCCACCTCATGCGCGACTTTGCTGACGCCTTCGATGTCGAGAACGTTGTTGCGCGGGTTCGCCAACACTTCGCCGTAGAACGCCTTGGTGTTCGGCTTGGCTGCTGCCCGCCACTGATCAAGATCATCGGGGTCGTCGACGAACGAAACTTGGATGCCTAGTTTGGGCAAGGTGTAATGAAACAGGTTGTAGGTTCCGCCGTACAAACTTGGCGACGACACGATGTGCGAGCCGGCCTCAGCGAGCGTGAGGATCGCGAGTAACTCGGCAGATTGACCGCTGCTTACCGCGAGCGCGCCCGGTAAGCCGACCGCAGTTGTGGTGCCGCCCTCGAGAGAACTCAGGCGCGCCTCAAGCACACCCTGAGTTGGGTTCATAATCCTCGTATAGATGTTGCCGATCTCAGCCAACCCGAATAGGTTCTGGGCGTGCTGAGAGTCACGAAATACGTAACTCGTGGTTTGGTAGATCGGTACTGCGCGCGCCCCAGTTGCTGAGTCGGCTACTTGCCCGGCGTGAATTTGACGTGTCTCGAAACCCCAGTTGCTATTTGTCATGCCAGCACACTAGGGGATAATTGTTGACCAAACAACTCGGGATTAAAAATACCTGTATCTATTGGGGATTATCCGCCGGAGGCGTCGCTGACCTTCTGCTTGCCCTTGGTGATCCACGGCATCATGCCCCGCAATTGTGCCCCAACCTTTTCGATCGGATGCTTGCGCCCAGCGTTTTGCAACTCGGAGAAGCGCTTGCGACCGCTCTCGCTCTCGGCGATCCACTCGTCGGCGAACTTGCCAGACTGAATCTCTTCGAGAATCTTCTTCATTTCTTTCTTCGTGTCGGCGTTGATGATGCGTGGGCCGCGCGAGACGTCGCCGTACTCGGCGGTGTCAGAGATTGAATAACGCATGCCGGCGATGCCCTCTTCGTACATCAAGTCGACAATCAACTTCACTTCGTGCAAGCACTCGAAGTAGGCCATCTCTGGCTGATAGCCGGCCTCGACGAGAGTTTCAAATCCCGCCTGTACCAGCGACGTAAGTCCGCCACACAAGACAACCTGCTCGCCGAACAAGTCTGTTTCGGTCTCTTCGGTGAAGGTTGTCTCGATCACGCCTGCGCGGGCGCCACCGATTGCCTCTGCGTACGAAAGTGCAAGCGCTTTGGCATTGCCAGTCGCATCTTGCTCGACGGCGATTAATGCTGGCACGCCACCGCCCTCTGTGTATGTGCGACGCACCAAGTGGCCAGGCCCCTTCGGCGCGATCATGATCACATCAACACCCTTTGGCGCCTCGATGCGGTTAAAGCGAATGTTGAAACCGTGCGCGAACGCAATCGCCTTGCCCTCCTTTAGGTCTGGCTGAATGCTCTCCTCGTAAATCTTCTTCTGCTCGGTGTCGGGGGCGAGAATCATGATTACGTCGGCGTACTTCGTGGCGTCGGCGATCGACATCACGCGCAAGCCAGCTAGTTCGGCCTTGGCCTTTGACGACGAACCGTCGCGCAAACCAACTACAACGTCGACGCCAGACTCTTTGAGGTTCAATGCGTGGGCGTGACCCTGCGAGCCGTACCCGACGATGGCTACTTTCTTTGAGCGGATCAGCGTTGGGTCGGCATCCTTCTCGTAGTAAACAATTGCTGCCATTAGCTTGCCCTTCCCTTAGATGCACCTTTGCGTGCAATTCGATCGAGTTTAGGAAGCGCCACGCGACCGGTACGTTGCGATTCGATGATTCCATATTGTCGCAGCAATTCTGCGAAATCGTCCAATTTTTCTGGGCTGCCGTCAAGCGACACCGTCAGGGCGTCTGGGCCAACCGAGAGGATCTTGCCCTCAAAGATGTTCACCAATTCGACAATCTGGCCGCGTTCTTCGGCTGCAGACTTGACCGTGGCGACCATTAACTCGCGCTCGACCGACTTGCGGGGGTCGAGTTCAGAAATACGCACGACATCGACAAGTTTGAATAGCTGCTTGACGATCTGCTCGAGCGGCGCAGACTCGACATCGACGACGATCGAGATGCGGCTGTAGTCATCCTGCTCGGTTGGCGCGACCGCCAGCGAGAAAATGTTGTAGCCGCGGCGCGCAAATAGCGACGCCACGCGCGCCAAGACACCTGGACGGTTCTTTACCAGCACCGACAACATGTGGTGCGTTACTGCCGTGCCGTATGGGTTGTCGCTTTTCATCTCAGGAACTCCCTGCGCGCGTTTTGTGAAGGTTGCAACATGATGTCATCGTTGCTCTGGCCGGCGGCGACCATCGGGAAGACTTTCTCGTCGGAGTCGACGCAGAAGTCAACGACTACCGGACGGTCGTTAATCGAGTTTGCCTTGTCGATTGCCGACTCGACCTCGCTCTCGTCGTCGACCCGAATGCCGACGCAACCCATCGCCTCTGCCCACTTGGCAAAGTTCGG
>JAYTUM010000104.1:0-1979 GCA_043744575.1 Acidimicrobiales bacterium
GGAGAATGGTTGACATCCTCAAGGCGAAACTCGGACAAGATCTGCGACCACGGCACGATCTCGATATCACCCTGCGGCGCCCAGCCCAGTGTCATTAAATAATTCACCATCGCGGCCGACAAGATGCCTTCCGAACGGTACTGCTCAACGGCGACCTTGTCGCGACGTTTCGAGAGTTTCTTGCGCTGCTCGTTAACCAACACGGGCACATGCGCCCACACGGGCGGGGTCTTGCCTAGAGCGTCAAATATCATCTGCTGCTTCGGCGCATTCGGCAGGTGCTCTTCGGCGCGCACAACATGGGTGATATTCATGCTGATGTCATCCACGACATTGGCCAACAGAAATACCGGCGAGCCGTTGCTGCGCAGCAGCACGAAGTCTTCGATCGTGGCGTTGGAAAACTCGACCGCGCCTCGCACCGTGTCGTTCACGATTGTCGTGCCGGCTGGGACTCGAAAGCGCAACACGCGTCCCGGCCCGGGGCCCAACCCGAGGTCACGAGAAAAGCCGTCGTACCCGTTTAGGCCGGCGGCCTTCGCCCTTTGCTGAATTTGCTCCGTTGTTTGGTCGCAGTAATAGGCATTTCCGGCGGCAAACAGTGCTTCGGCGGCGGCCACATGTTCGGCGGCGAATGCACTCTGAAAGAATGGACCCTCAAAGTGCGGATCATTGTTGTCGATACCTATCCATGACAACGCCTCAATTATTCCCTGCGTCCACTGCGGGTGATTGCGCGAGTCGTCGGTGTCTTCAATGCGCAACACGAATACGCCGTCGTGTTGCAGGGCCAGCAACCAGTTGTATAGGGCCGTACGCGCCCCGCCCACATGAAAATAACCGGTTGGCGACGGCGCAAAACGATATCGCGGTGTGAGAGATGCCATGCCAGCAACAGGCTATCCGAGCGAGTTGGCTCGGCCGAGTGAGCACTAGATTGAGATATGTGGCGCTCGGCAATCAAACCAATATTTACGGCGATGTTTTGGATTCATGCTGCACATCGCCGATGACTGGCTTCTTTCGCACGGGTTGCTGCGAGACGAGCGGCGACGACACGGGCGTGCACACAGTTTGCGCAGTAATGACCGATGAGTTTTTGGTGTTTTCAAAATCGGCCGGCAACGACCTCAGCACGCCGATGCCGCAATACGGTTTCGCCGGGCTCAAGGCCGGCGATCACTGGTGCCTATGCGCGATGCGCTGGCAGGAAGCGCTCGAGGCAGGCCAGGCGCCGCACGTCGATTTGCAAGCCACGCATGTGCGCTCACTTGAGTTCGTGTCGCTTGCCGACCTTGAGCGATACGCGATCTAAATTCGCGGCACGATCTAGCTCTGATAGTTAGAGGTGCTTGAAATTTGGATTCTCGATCAATCCAAACACGAACCCGTCGGGATTTCTAAGGTCGGCGACTTTGATTCCGTCTCCAACATCATTTACTTCGCTCACCACAATGCAACCCTGGCCCACGAAGCGGGCAAACGAGACGGCAATATTTTCGACGCGAAAATACGCCACTGGACCAGAGTCGGCGGCGGCGCCAGGATTCAAACCGAGTTCATAACCGTTGACGTCGTAGCCAACATAGAAGGGTTGATCAAAATACGGGCCGATACCCAACGCCTTCGTCCACCAAGACTTAGATTGTTCGAGGTTCGAAGTTGGGAAGATGACCGTAGCAATTGCACGAATGTCGCTCATACGAAAGAGGTTACGCCAAGTGTTTAGGCGCCAGTGAGCGCGCGCCACGACATTGGCATTGCAGCAGTCAATTGCCCAGGCGTCAATTTAAATGTGGTCTCGGGAACCATGTCTGAAATAAGTCGCGCCTCCGAATAGTGATGTGCCACGTTCGCTAGGCCAGTGAACAACTTCTTACGCTTGGCAACAATTTCCGACGGCGGATTATCCAGCAGCCACCCCCAAATGGTGAGCGCGACCGTGAGGTCGGTCATGACGGGGGCGCGTCCGAATATCG
>JAYTUM010000105.1:0-7560 GCA_043744575.1 Acidimicrobiales bacterium
GCGAATGTACCTCGATCCCGCACGTCCAAGCGTCGAGGACATTATCGACCAAATTGTCGCCGGCGTGCGTTCGTCATGCACATACGCGGGTGCTCGAACTATCAATGAATTTCACGACAGGGCCATCGTAGGAGTGCAGAGCGCGTCCGGTTACGAGGAAGGCCGCCCGCAGGACACAAGCTGGTGAGCGCTTTAAAGCAACTGAAAATTGTTGCAATCGACGGACCGGCCGGCGCCGGCAAGTCGACGGTCGCACGTGCTCTTGCCAATTTGCTTAGGGTGCCGTACCTCGACACTGGAGCTATGTACCGCGGTGTTACCTACGCCGCCCTCCAACAAAACATCGACACCAGCGACGCCTCGGCTATCGGAGACCTCTCGCATCGACTCATCCTTGACATAACCGAGACGACGCTGCATGTCGACGGAGTCGACGCCACTGCGGCTATCCGTGGCGACGCGGTAACGGCCGCGGTTAGCGCCGTCGCGGCTAACCCGATTGTCCGCGAAGATCTGCGGACTCGCCAGCGGCAGTGGGTGAGCGAACGCGGTGGCGGAGTCGTCGAGGGACGCGATATTGGCACCGTTGTATTCCCCGATGCGACCCTCAAGGTTTATCTCACTGCCTCTCCGCGCGTTCGCGCCGAGCGCCGCGTCGCGCAAAACGGCGGCGATGTCAACGCCATTGCGGCGGCAATTGCCGAACGCGACCATAAGGATTCGACCCGAGCCGACAGCCCGCTGCGCGAGGCGAGCGGAAGCGTGATTGTCGATACGAGCGATCGCGGCATCGACGATGTAGTGCAACAATTATTGGCGTTAGTCGCCGAGGCGAAATAGCATGGCTAAGTCGCATGGCTGAGGTCGAATCGGTGTTGGTCGGTAATTCTCTCCTCGCCAGGGCCTTTTATCAATCGGTTCGCTGGATAGTCGTGACATTCTGTCGAACATGGCTTCGACTGAGCGTCAAGGGAGTCGAGAACATCCCTACTAGTGGTGCTTTCATTCTTGCTCCAGTACACCGCTCAACGATGGACATTCCGATTGCTGCTTCGGTCACGCGACGGCGAATGAGGTTTATGGGTAAAGACTCTCTATGGAAGATCAAGATAGTCGGCGCCGGATTCTCGGCGCTTGGCGCGTTTCCAGTCACCCGCGGCAGTGCAGACCTTGAGGCGTTGAAGCGCTGCATCGCATTTGTAAATGCGGGCGAGCCTCTGGTGTTGTTTCCGGAAGGCACTCGCCAGGTCGGCGATAATATTGCGGCGCTCTTTGACGGAGCCGCCTACGTGGCTTTGAAGACCCAGGTTCCGATCATTCCCGTGGGTATCGGCGGCTCGCAGGGGGTGATGCCGAGTGGGTCGGCAAAGATTCGTCGCCTGCGCTGCGCCGCAGTCGTCGGCACACCGATTTACCCTGCTACTACTATTGGATCGCGCGCACCGCGAGGCGACGTTCGCGACCTTACCGAGCGGCTCAGCGCCGCGTTACAAATCTTGCTTACCGAGGCGCTGACGATATCGCGGCAATAGAAGCCTGGCCAAAAAGCTAAAGTCGGTTGAGATAAGCGGTCAATGCAGCGGCCATCATCGGAAGGTCTAGCACTCCACAAACCTCGCGGATTGAGTGCATCGAGAGTTGCGAGACACCGACATCGATGGTGTCGATACCCAACCGGGTGGCAGTTATCGGGCCGATAGTCGTACCGCAGGCGATGTTATTGCGCGAAACAAAAACTTGGGTTGAGACTTTTGCGGCGGCGCACGCAGAGGCAAACGGCGCAATTGATGCCGCGCTGGTCGCATAGCGCTGATTGCTGTTGCTCTTAACTACGGGGCCGGCGTTAATGATTGGTGAGTGCCGCGCGTCGTGGCGCTCGGGGTAGTTGGGGTGCACCGCGTGGGCATTGTCCGCCGACACGCAGTGGCTGCGGCTAAGGCAATCGAGAAACTGGGCACGGTCGAGCCCCTGAGCAATTGCCAATTGCTCGAGAGTATGTTCGAGCAATGGCCCGGCAGCACCGGTCGCGCTTTGCGACCCGACCTCCTCGTGATCGAACAGAATAATGACGCTGGCATAATCGGCGCCCGGATTTTTACCAATAGAAACCAACGCTTCGACAGCGGCCCAGCAGGAAACCTGATTGTCGAGACGCGCACTCGCGAGCATCGAATTGTCGAGACCGATGATCGCGCTGGGGGTGACATCGAACAACTGGGCGTCGATGGCGCTGATTTCGTCGGCAGGGACACCGCACTGGAGAGATACCCACGACGTAAAACTGTCACCCGTGGAAGTCGCCCACACAGGTGTCAGGTGCTGTTGCTTGTCGAGAGTAAGTCCGCGCTCATTCACGTCTCGATCCAGATGAATTGCCAGTTGCGATACACGCGCCAGTGCCTTGCGGGAGGTGAAGAGGATGGTCTCGCCACCGCGAAGCATGACATGACCGGCAATACCAAGGTCGCGATCGAGCCACGAGTTCAGCAGTGGGCCGCCGTAGATCTCAACGCCGAGTTGCCGCCAGTTGTAGGTGGCGATGTCAGGAGTTGGTTGGATTCGCAGTCCGGGCGAGTCGCTGTGGGCCCCGACAATGCGAACACCCCGTCGCAGACTCAGCGGAGGAACGCTCCAGGCAACAATTGCCCCGCCGCGTCGAACGAAACCCTTTGGCGACGCGCCGGCACTTTGCGAACTTACGAAACCGCTTGCCGCCAGTTTTTTGCCGAGATAGTCGCTGAGGTGATGCGCCGTTGGACAGTTGTCTAACTGGTCCTGCAGCGACGATATATCAATTGCCGATGTAACCATCCGTATGGTCTAACTCAGGATCCAGTCGGCAAAGAAATCGTGACTTGGCGGCCAAAGAACGTGCACCGAGTGTTGATACTTGTACCCGCTTTGGACTGCGCTTTGACGACGTTTACACAGGCAGTTAGTGATTCTCTCTGCCCGAAAGCGATGACGCCGATGCCCACCACAATGATTATCAATAGCAGCTTGCTGATCATCGAATTGACGAACTTAAGCACCAGTAGCAACGCGACAAACGAACCACCGACGACTCCGAGGGAGGCATTCTTGGCGGTGTCGGCGTCTAGCGAAAACATCATGGATCAATTTTGCCAGCAAAGATGTTGTACCTTGTGGATGGTGAGCAACCCAGTGAATCTTTCAGGCGTCGGGCCACCCGATCACGAATTGCCGCAAGTTGATTCGCAATGGGCAATCGATCTCGCCGCTGCCGTCGATAAATCCGAAGACGACAGGCGCGATGCGCTGCGCGGCGTTGTTGCTAAGTACCCAACCTATTTGCAGGCGTGGGCCGAACTCGGAGATTGCAGCGCCGAGACAATCGACAAGTACATGGCCTACAGGGTCGGTTACCACCGCGGGCTCGACGCATTGCGCGCCAGCGGCTGGCGTGGTTCCGGATATGTGCGATGGTCGAAACCTACGAATACCGGATTTTTGCGCTGCCTGCGCGGGCTCGGGGCGATGGCCACGTTGATCGGTGAAACTAGCGAGGCCCAGCGTTGCGAACAATTTTTGAAGCAACTTGACCCCAACGGTTTGCAATAATTTTGGGGGTTGCTGGGGTTGTCCTAGTCGGGGGCAAGAGCACAAGGTTCGGCAGCGAAAAGGCGTTGTATTTAGTTAAGGGCATAGCGATGGGACGAATCGTTGCTAACGCGATGTTGGAATCGGGCATCGAAGATGTTTATGCGCTTGGGGGCGATCAATCAACTGCATCGGCGCTCGGGCTGGCCCACATTCCCGACGGCTTTACCGACGAGGGGCCGCTCGGCGCAGTGATCACTGCTATGTCGACGATCGGTGGCGATCTGCTGTGCGTGATGCCGTGCGATGTGCCTGCGATTAATAGTGCCATCATCGTCGAACTCATAGATGCGGCGTCGCGAGACGATTGCGATGTGGCCGTTTTGATAACCGATAAGCCTCACTGGCTCTGTAGCGCTTGGAATGTTGCGAGATGTTTGGACATCTTGAGAGGTCAATTCGATTCTGGTCAAAGGGCGTTGCATCTCAGCCTCGACGGATTGAAAGTCAACTACGTGCACGCGGATCCGGACGCGCTGAACAATGTCAACAGGGAGTCCGATATCGTTGATCTCTCATGAGCATCCACGAGATTGAAATCAAGGAACTAAAGACAGTTCTCGGCGCCGGCGGCAAGTTGATTGATGTGCGCGAGGCAGACGAATACGCGGCTGGCCACATTCCGTCTGCGGTCAGCGTCCCGCTCAGCACAATCACTCTCAATTTCGAACGCTTTAGAAGTGCAGCCGACGTCTACATCGTCTGCAGGTCTGGCGGGCGCAGCATGCAAGCATGCGAGTTTCTTGTCGATCAAGGCATTGTCAATGTCGTCAACATCGCGGGCGGCACGATGGCGTGGCAGGCGGGCGACAACGAAGTCAACATCGGCGAGCAGCCGTAGTCAATATTTGCAAGTTCTCTCTCATGAACCCGCAATGGATCGACGACGATGCCGCGCTTGATCTCGCGATCGACGAAATTCTCGTCGAAAAGCGTTACGCAATAGACACCGAGTTTCATCGAGAAAAAACCTATTACCCGCAACTAGCGCTGGTGCAAATCGCGTGGGCCGACAAGATCGCCTTGATTGATATTTTGGCAATTGCGCCACAGAAGTTGGCGCGGCTGTTCAACTCGCAGATTTTGGCGGTGGTTCACGCTGCCCAGCAAGACCTCGAGGTGTTGCTGCACGCGTGCGGCGCGGCGCCGCAACGAATTTTCGACACCCAACTGTCTGCGGGCTTTTTGGGATATTCAACTCCGAGCCTGGCGTCGCTCGTGCAGGGCGAGTTCAAGGTCGCGCTACCCAAGGCCGACAGGCTCACGGACTGGCTGCGTAGGCCGCTGACCAAAGACCAGATCACCTATGCGGCGTCTGACGTCGAGTATTTGTTCGAGATGCACAGCCGGTTCACCCAGCGACTAGTTGAGCGCGGTCGCGAGACATGGGCCGCCGACGCTTGCGAAGATTTACGATTGAGACAGAGCGGGCCGACCGACCCGCTTCAGGCCTGGCTAAAGATCAAGGAAGCGCGGGCTCTTCGCGGCAAGTCGCGGGGGGTCGCTCAGGCCGTCGCCCAGTGGCGCGAGCTCAAAGCGATGGGCGCCAATATTCCCGTGCGCAGGGTGCTTTCGGACATGGCTCTGATGGCGATTGCTCAGAAGATGCCCGACACCCAAGCCGAATTGTTGCAAGCCCGTGGCGTTGAATCTCGCCAAGTCGGTGGGTCAATAGCCCGCGAGATAGTTGCCGCCGTGATCGACGGCCGAGGGCGCGATGTGAGACTTCCAGTTAGCGATCTAGAAGACGTAGAGCGAGATTTGCGCCCAGCGATCACACTGATCTCGGCATGGGTCGCCGAGTTAGCACGCAAGAACTCGATCGACGTTTCATTGCTTTGCACCAGAAACGACATCAACGCGTTGCTTCGGGGCCAGAGTGATGCGCGCTTGGCGCACGGATGGCGGGCGCTGATATTGGGCGACGACATCAAGCGAATAATTTCGGGGCATGCCGGGCTCAGTTTCGACATCAAGGGCGGCCTTCGACTGCTCGACACGACCCCAGAGGTCGCCAGAGATCTGAGGAGTAATGCGACCCCTGACACTGCCAACCAAACCCCGAATTGACGCCTTCTGGGCGCTTACGACAGGTAGGCTAAAAGGCAATGTCTATCCAATAGACGGTTGCCAGTGCGGTAGCCGTCCTCACAAAAGTTCGGAGCCCTGCTGTGAAGAAGGGACGTCATCGACGCTTCGAAGAAGCGCGAAAATTGAAGCAGACGGGGCCAACCCCGGCTGATCTTGGTTTCGGAGATCGAGCCAAGCAACCCCAGACCGAAGAAGACGAATACGCAGCGATAGCCGAGCGCTATGGCGTGCGATTCGATGATGAAGAAGAAAGCGAAGAGGACGAATCCTAAATCAGCATTGACCTAGGTCAGCGCGCCGATCATGGCATAACCCCCAACATCACAATGCCCTTGAATGACAAATTACGAAATATTGCTCTCGTCGCGCACGTCGACCATGGCAAGACCACACTCGTAGACGCATTGTTGCGCTCGACGGGCACATTTGCCGCCCACTCGGCCGTCATTGAAAGGGTCATGGACTCCGACGACCAAGAGCGCGAGCGCGGTATCACAATTTTGGCGAAGGCCGCGCAAATCGAGTGGAAGGGCGTCAAGATCAATTTGGTCGACACTCCTGGCCACGCCGACTTCGGTGGCGAAGTCGAGCGCGCTTTGGCGCTCGTCGACGGCGTGTTGCTGCTGGTCGATGCCGCCGAGGGGCCGCTGCCGCAGACTCGGTATGTGTTATCAAAGGCACTCAAACTCGACTTGCCCGTTGTATTGGTAATCAACAAAGTGGACCGCCAAGATGCGCGCCCTGAGGAGGTACTGCATGAAGTTGAGCAGTTGTTTCTAGACCTGGCGCATGCTGACCACCATTTGTCGTTCCCTGTATTGTCCGCGGTGGCCCGCGAGGGTCGCGCGATGAATGGCATCGGAATGCCGCCGATGGGAACAGACCTGAGCGCGCTTTTAGACGCGATTATTGAGCACTTACCCGCGCCGTCCCACGATTCGTCGCTGCCGTTGCAGGCTATGGTAGCTAACCTCGATGCCTCCGATTATCTAGGTCGACTCGCGATCGGTCGCGTTCATAGTGGGATCTTACGCAAGGGCGATCAAGTCACGCTATGTCAGAAGCCGACCGACGAAAACCCAGCGCCAGTACTCAAGCGCAAGATCACTTCGCTGTTTGCGTTTCACGGCATTGAGCGAGTCGAAGTGCCAGAGGTGGTCGCCGGCGACTTGTTCATTCTCGGCGGTATCGAAGAAGTCGAAGTGGGCGACACCATTGCCTCGGCGGAGAACCCGGTCGCCCTTCCACGGCTTGAGGTCGATGAGCCTGTTTTGCGCATGAGTTTCGGCGTTAATACTTCGCCGTACGCGGGTCGCGATGGCAAGTTTCTTACCAGCCGCCACCTGCGAGAGCGCCTCAAGAAAGAGATCCTCGGCAATGTCTCAATCCGCATCGCGGATACCGACTCGACCGATGTCATGGATGTCGCCGGTCGCGGAGAATTGCAACTTGCCGTGCTGGTCGAGAATATGCGTCGCGAAGGTTTCGAGTTACAGGTTTCGAGACCAGAAGTAATCACCAAGGAGATTAACGGCAAGCGCCATGAGCCGAAGGAATCCGGTTTGTGTGACGTGCCCGATGAATACGTCGGCTCGATCACCCAGGCCCTCGCCCCACGTATGGGTCGAGTCACCGACCTGAGAACCGGGGACCCCGGCCGAACGATCGTCAGTTTCGAGGCGCCATCGCGCGGCTTAATCGGCTTTAGGACGCTGCTGTTGACAGTTACCCGCGGCACCGCGCTTTTGAACCAGAGCTTCGCCGGCTGGATGCCGTGGGTCGGCGACCTGCCGCATCGGTTGGGCGGCGCGATGATCGCCGATCGCATCGGCACCACCACCGGTTACG
>JAYTUM010000106.1:0-1969 GCA_043744575.1 Acidimicrobiales bacterium
CTATCGATGCCCGACATGCGCCTGCCGATTGCTTACGCGCTCGAATTTCCAAATCGCTCGGCAGTTGCGTTCGGCGCAATTGATTGGGCGCAACTGCAACGCCTCGATTTCGAGGTCGCCGACACTTCTGTGTTCAGGTGCCTGGCGCTGGCGTATGAGGTTGGGCGCATCGGCGGCACGGCGCCCGCCTGGATGAGCGCCGCCAACGAGGTAGCCGTCGAAGCCTTCCTGGCAGGGGAAATCACGTGGTCGCAGATTTCACAGGTAATTGAGAGCGCAATGTCACACCATGATGATTTAATACCTACAGCAGTTGAAGATATTTTGGCGGCCGATTCGTCGGCGCGCCGCTACGCGCGAGAGGCTCTCAAGAGATGACAAACTTCTACAGCAAGATTCGCGGCGAGATAATTGCCGGCGGTGACACCCAGAGCGTAGAACAAAACCCTGTCGGCAAGAACAAAGCTCGCATCGCAGGCGTGGTAGTTATCGGCCTGCTCGTGTACCTAGGCTTCAAAAATGTCTGGACACTCGTGTTTGTGGTCGGCCTTCTACTTTCGATTTTTTTGCACGAGGTCGGCCACTTCGTCACGGCCCGCCGCTCGGGTATGAAGGTCACGCAGTTCTACATGGGCTTCGGGCCGCGATTGTGGAGCACCACCCGCGAGGGAGTCGAGTACGGCTTTCGGGCCATTCCCCTCGGCGCGTTCGTGCGCATCATCGGCATGAACAATCTCGACGAGTGCGATCCCGCTGACGAGTCGCGAACATACCGCGCGCAGTCATACCCGAAGCGGATGCTTGTGATCACGGCGGGATCTCTAATGCACATGATTATCGCGTTGGTTTTATTTATCGGCGTCTATTCGTTTTCGGGTCGTTACGCCGAGACCGGCTCTGTGCGTATTTTCGATGTGCCCGCCGAAGCATCGCCGGCCACTCGTGCAGGTGTGCTCAAAGACGACGTGGTCAATTCCTTTGACGGCGTTTCCGTAAAAACCCGAAGCGACCTGATCCTGGCGATCGTCTCGCACAAGCCCGGTGACGTCGTACCCGTGGTGATCTCTCGCGGCGGCAAACTCTTAAATCTCTCGGTGCAGTTGGCGAGCAACCCGGCCAATCCGGAAGTGGCTTTTTTTGGGATCAGCGGATGGTCGCAAGATTATGTGGCGGTTAGCCCGATCGCCGCAATCGGTTTAGGGATTAGCGATGCGGCAACTACTGCAGTGCGTTCTGTCGAGGGCGTGTTCACCGTGTTGAACCCACGCAACATCGTTGCCAGCGTTACCGCCGATGTCGCCGATCCGACAACGCGGCCGAGTACCGTCGTCGGCGCAAGCCAAATCGGTGGCGAGATTGGAAAGCAAGAGGGGCTAAAAGGTTTGCTTGTGTTGCTTGCGGGGGTAAATATTTTTGTTGGTATTTTTAACATGTTCCCGCTGCTGCCCTTCGACGGTGGCCACGCCGCGATCGCGACTTACGAGCGACTTCGTTCACGGCGCGGCCGCGTGTACCGTGCAGATGTCTCCAAGATGGTGCCAGTCGCGACTGCGGTAATTGTGTTGCTCGGCGCGCTAATGGTCACGGGCGTTTACCTAGATTTCACTCAACCTCTGGGTTGATTTGTGCAAGGTGGCTAGTTGAACAAGAGGCGATGCTGGCACAATGAATGACATGACAAGATACGAGCGACGATTAACAAATCGCATCGAAGTTGGCAAGGTTGGCGTCGGAGGAGACGCGCCCATCAGCGTGCAGTCGATGACGATCACCAAAACGGCCGATGTCGAGGGCACCCTGCAACAGATCTACGCGCTTGCTGGCGCTGGCTGTGACATCGTGCGCTGCACCTGCAACGACATCGAAGCCGCCGAGGGTCTCGCCCAAATCGTGCCGCGCTCGCCGGTACCGATCATCGCCGACATTCACCACCAATATAAACTCGCGCTTGCCGCGCTCGAGGCCGGCG
>JAYTUM010000107.1:0-1955 GCA_043744575.1 Acidimicrobiales bacterium
CAACTCTGGCTACGTTCCGCTCGGCGGCGTAATCATCAGCCAGAAGATCGCCGACACGTTTAAGGATCGCGCATACCCCGGCGGTCTGACCTACAGCGGCCACCCTCTGGCGTGTGCCGCCGCAGTCGCCTCGATCAACATCTTCAAAGAAGAAAAAATTGTTGAGAACGCGCGCATGATCGGCTACGACGTGATCGGCCCCGAGCTGCAAAAACTCAAGGACAAGCACCCGTCGATTGGTGACGTTCGCGGCCTCGGCGTGTTCTGGGCGATCGAGTTGGTGCGCAACCGCGAGACGCGCAAGCCACTCGTTCCGTTCAACGCCACTGGCGCTGATGCCAAACCGATGAGCGACATTGCTGCGGCGTGCAAGAAGCAAGGTCTGTGGCCATTCGTGCACTTCAACCGCGTGCACGTCGTGCCGCCGTGCACCGTGAGTAGTTCCGAAGTTCGCGAGGGCATCGCCATCATCGACGAAGCGCTGACTCTGGCCGACTCCCACTACGAGGGTTAAAGCACTTCAAAAAGTCAGCAAACACCGACTAATCGCAAGTAATAAAAAGGGCGGGCCGCTTTCGCGACCCGCCCTTTAGCGAACTGCTGATCGTTAGATCAGTTGCCACCTTCGGTCAGCGTGACCGTCATTGGCGCATACGCCGCGCCGGCAGTGTCGATGCCGAGACCAGCGAGAATCGCTAGTGCCTCGGTGACAATGTCGTTGCGGAATGCATCTGGCGATGGAGCCTTCGTCAACACCGTGCTGCCTTCGAGGTTCTTGGCCTCTTGCGAAAGTGTTGCCGTGCGATCCCATGCGGCTTGGTCGATCATGCCCGCACCAGCTGGCGCTGGCCAGATCAACTTGTTGATTTCGTTTACCTGCCACAACTGGTGGCTGGCACCGAGCTTCGAGCCCTTGGCGACGACGATGTCACGGCAGGCTTCTGCATTATCGCGGCAGAATACCCAACCTTGAATCGAAGCGGCGACGAACTTGACCGCTGTTGCGCGGTATGTGGGGTCGAACAAACGGTGACCGTCCGCCCAGATCGCGTCCTGCAACATGCCCACGCCCGAATCCTCGTACGAAACTACGTTGAAGTCTTCTGGTGTGTACAACGCGCCAGTTTTTGGGTTCTTGGTTTCAAGAACCTGTGCGTACTCGTTGTATGTCATGGCTTCGGCTGCGTCAATATCGCCCGAGAGTAAGCCCGACATGTCGAACTGCTGCTGTACGAGCGTTACATCCTTGGCTGGGTCTAGGCCGGCCTTGGTGAGTGCGGCAAAGATTTCAAACTCGTTGCCGTATCCCCAGTTGCCGATCTTTTTGCCCTTGAAGTCAGCGGCTGATGTGATTCCCTTGTCCTTGAACGAGACCTGCAGCGTGCCTGAACGCTGGAAGATCTGCGCGATGTTGACAATGTTGGCGCCGGCTGCGCGGCTCGCGAGAGCCTTCGAGACCCACGAGATTGCAAAGTCAACGTCGCCGTTGGCGAGTTGTGTCTGCGGAACGATGTCTACTCCGCCTTCAACAATTGATACATCAAGGCACTGGTCCTTGTAAAAGCCCTGCTCTACTGCCGCGTAGTAACCGGCAAATTGCGCCTGGGTGAACCA
This sequence comes from Acidimicrobiales bacterium, assembly GCA_043744575.1. GTDB lineage: Bacteria > Actinomycetota > Acidimicrobiia > Acidimicrobiales > Ilumatobacteraceae > UBA3006. The sequence continues at coordinate 1,615 of JAYTUM010000107.1, forward strand.
CTGCAGTTGCAACTTCACTGCTGTTGGTGTGGTGCATTCTGCCGTTGGTGCTGCTGTGTCTGTTGTGGCTGCCGCCGTTGTGTCAGATGCGGAGTCGCTGCTACCGCATGCTGCGGCAATCAACGACATCGCAGCAAGACCCGCAATTGCAAGTTTGATGGATGATTTCTTCACTTGTTGTACTCCCCCGGGGGTCGTAACCCCCTACGTTTAGTTTCTTTTATTAGTGGCTACGCCGCCCCTAGAGGCAACGCCCTCCAGCACGATGGAGATGCTGTAGAAGATTAGCCCAAGTAGGCAGGCCCCGAAAACATAGGCCCACGCTGCGGCATTCTTCGAGT
>JAYTUM010000108.1:0-7482 GCA_043744575.1 Acidimicrobiales bacterium
GTTGTGAGATACCAAGCCACGCCGCCCAGCAGCACCGTGTCAGTGACGCGATCAATCACCGAATCGAAAAAGGCGCCACGTTGGCTCGCCGAGTTCGAAGCCTTGGCTAGCGCGCCGTCCAGCAAATCGGGTAGAGCCGCAAGGATCACCAGAAACAAACCGAGCGGCAACTTGCCCGCGCCAATTGCCACCGCCGCACCGACTGCAATGACCAAGCCAAGAAGTGTGAAGTGGTCAGGCGACATTTTGGTACGCCGCAACAATTCGCCAACAGGCCTGATCGCCTTCTCGACTTCCGACTTGAAACGACCGTCAAACATCGATACAAGCCTAGTTGGTGTCGTTGCCAGGGTTTGCTTCGATGAGCAATTGCACGATGCTTGCGTCTAGCGCATCGATCATCACCAGCCCACGTTGCAGCGGCGGCTCTTCGGAGCTGTAGCAAAATACTCGCCAAGTTGGGCGACTGCGCAAACCGCGCCACACCTGTTGTGCCGAGGCATGACCGACTGCGAAATCGACTGCGCGCGAAGCGTGCACGAGGGCCTGCTTCTCGTCCACCGTCATCGGCCAACTCGACGACAACACGTACAAACCGAACACTCCGAGCACGACAGCGGCGGCGAGCATGCCGTCATTGACGAGGCCGTTGGCTGAATCACGAAAGGCGAGCCACAATCCGCCGCTCACAACGCTCGTGACAAGATACAAAATCGCCGGTATCTTGCGGCGGCTGTTATCTGGAAACTTGTATGCGCCGACGAAGCCCGAGACATTTAGGTCCTGCGGCAGCTCGTCACGCAGCTCGTCGTGACTCTCATTACTTTTTTTCATTTCGTAACACGCTCCCATGCTTGTTTCATTCGCCGCGATGTTACATCTAGCGCCTCGGGCAAGATCTTGGTGTTTGCAATGGCGACCATAAAGTTGCTATCGCCGCCCCAACGCGGAACAACGTGCACGTGCAAATGGCTGGCGATGCTGCCGCCCGCGGCGTGTCCGAGATTGATGCCGACATTCACGCCCTGCGGTCTGTATTCGTCTTTGAGAACCCGCACGGCGGTAGTCACTGTCTCCCACAATTCGGTGTGCTCTTGGCTGGTCAGCATTTCAAGATCGGCAACTTCGCGATAGGGCAACACCAGCAAGTGTCCGGGCGAGTACGGAAACGCATTCAAGATAACGAAGCAGGCTTTGCCGCGATGGATGATATGCGATTCATCGTCAGGAATATTGCTGCGCAATATCTCGGCAAACACCGACTCTGTTGTCGTGTGCGCCTTGGAGTCGCGTTGGACGTACTGTGCGCGCCACCCGTTCCACAGGCGCTCGAGCATTAGACGATCGCCGTTTCGCCGCGCAATCGCTCGATAAATTCGGCCACCGCTACCCCGCGCACGACCTCGCCGCCTCGCGGGTTGAGACCGACCGAGTTGTTGGCGACGTCGTCGTCACCTACAACCAGCACATACGGCAGACGCTCGAGTTTGGCGTCGCGAATTCGTTTACCAAGCTGATCGTCGGCGTGGTCGATGTCGACCCTGAAGCCGGCCTTCGCCAACTTGTCGGCCAAAGCGGCGGCGTAATCTTCGTGCGCAGTGGCCACTGGCAAAATCCGAGCCTGCACCGGGGCCAGCCATGTCGGGAATGAGCCTCCGTAGTGTTCGAGCAGTACTCCAAAGAAACGCTCGACTGAACCGAATAGCGCGCGGTGCAACATTATTGGGCGCCGACGCACATTACCGGTGTCGATGTACTCGAGTTCGAAGCGTTCGGGCAAAGTGAAGTCGAGTTGAATCGTGCTCAACTGCCACTTGCGACCGATTGCGTCGCGCACATCAATGTCGATCTTCGGGCCGTAAAACGCCGCGTCGCCTTCGTTTATTGAATACTCGACGCCGTGGCGATTGAGCGCCTCACGCAGTGCCGCGGTCGCTTTCGTCCAGATCTCGTCGGTACCGACAGACTTCTCGGGGTCGCGTGTCGAGAGTTTGAAGTCGAAGTCTTCGAAACCGAATCGCTTCAGCACTGACAAGACGAAGTCGAGCAGCGAAGTGATCTCATCGGCCATCTGATCTTCGGTGCAGAAAATGTGGCTGTCGTCCTGAGTGAAACCGCGAATGCGCATCAAACCGTGCAGCGTGCCCGCACGCTCGTAGCGATAGACGGTGCCGAGTTCGAAAAACCGCAGAGGCAGCTCGCGAAAACTACGCTGGCGCCCGCGGTAAATTAGGCAGTGCATCGGGCAATTCATCGGCTTCGGGTAGTAAGTGCCGTTGTCCATCTCCATCGGCGGGTACATGCCGTCCTTGTAGAAATGCAGGTGACCGGAAGTCTCAAACAATTCGGCGTTCGCCAGGTGCGGGGTGTACACGAACTTGTAACCACCGTTGAGGTGCCGCTCGCGGCTGTAGTCCTCCATGATTTTGCGCACGATCGCGCCCTTTGGGTGCCATACCGCGAGGCCAGCGCCCAATTCGTGTGGGAACGACAACAGATCCAACTCGACAGCGAGCTTGCGGTGATCTCGTTTTTCTGCCTCGGCAAGGCGCGTGATGTGCTCATCGAGAGCAGCCTTCGACTCCCATGCCGTGCCATAGATTCGTTGCAACATCGGGCCCTTGTCATTGCCGCGCCAATACGCTCCGGCAACTTTCATCAGCGCGAAGTGGCCGAGCCTTCCAGTGGTCGGCACGTGAGGCCCGCGACACAAGTCGACAAACGATTCGCTGTTGCGGTACACGCTGACCCCTTTGGTGATGTCGTCGCTGCCATCAAGTCCCCTCACCTCAGCGGCATCTGCGCCATCGGCACTACCGCTGGTGACGCGTTCGATGATCTCGCACTTGTAAGGCTGATCGGCAAACAGTTTCAGCGCCTTTGCGGCCGACATCTCCTCTCGCGTAAAAGGTTGGTCAGCCTTGATGATCTCGCGCATGCGCATATCGATAGCGACAAGGTCGTCTTCGCTAAATGTGCCGCCAGCGGGCAACTCAAAGTCGTAATAAAAGCCGTCCTCGATAGCCGGGCCAATTGTGAACTTTGCGCCGGCGAATAGTTGGACCACTGCCTGAGCCAAGACGTGCGCAGTCGAATGGCGCAATACATGGCGACCGGCGTCACTGTCGACCGTGATGATCGCTACTCTGTTGCCCTGCGCAAGAACACCTGAGAGATCTGTCTCGACGCCATCGATCGTGCTTGCGATAGCGGCTTTGGCGAGCCGCGAGCCGATGCCGACGGCAAGATCAAGCACAGTTGACCCACTAGGCAGAGTGCGCTGCGAGCCGTCCGGGAGGGTGACTTCAATTTCGGCGTTGGAAATTGTCATGACGCCACAAGTTTAGTGGCATGGGTTAGTTAAGTGAGCACCATTAAGCGGCACCCCTTAGTTGATTAGCGTCACTCCAAGCAGCGCGGCCGCGCTCTTCACTTGATGACCCGAGGCTGCCGCGGAATCGATTATCGCGACCGCCGTTGGAGTGTCGAGATCGTCATCGAGCGCAGCGCGCACTTCATCTAAAACCGCACTACCGGCGGCGTCGCCTACGTGCACCGCCGACCACCGTGCGAGGCGCAGCTCGTTGCGGGTGACAAGCCCGTCGTCCCACTCCCAATCGGTTCGGTAGTGATGCTCGATCAAAGCCAAACGAATCGCCAGAGGGTCATGCTGTTGTCGCAACTTATCGACAAATACTAAATTGCCGAGGCTTTTAGACATCTTGCTCCCGCGCATGTGCACCATCGCCACGTGCATCCAGTGCTTGACGAATTCCTTGCCGGTGGCGGCCTCAGATTGGGCACGCTCGCACTCGTGATGTGGGAAGATCAGGTCGCTGCCGCCGCCGTGCAAGTCGATAGTTGTGCCCAGATCGCGAAGCGCCAGCGCCGAACACTCGATGTGCCAGCCGGGCCTGCCAGCGCCCCACGTCGTTTCCCACGACGGCTCGTCAGCCGCCGACGGATGCCACAACACGAAGTCGAGTGGATCACGCTTGTTCGGGTCTTCGATGTTGCCGCCGCGCTCTTTGGCCAGGGCTACCATCTTCTCGCGACTGAAGTGGCTGAGTTCGCCGAAGTGTTTGCTTTTGCTGATGTCAAAGTAAACAGAGCCCCCGGATTCATAGGCGCATCCATTGCTCATGACCATGCCGATCAGCGCGCGAATCTCGGAGATTGCCGACGACGCCCGCGGCGTGCTGTAGACGGGAAGCGCGTTGAGCGCGATCATGTCGGCGTTGAACCGCGCCTCCTCGCCGGCGGCCAAATCTAGGTAGTGCACGCCGAGTTCGCGCGCCTTGGCGAAAAGTGGATCGTCAACATCCGTGACGTTACGAACGCAGCGAATCTCGTGTCCGAGATCAATAAGCCGACGCTGCAGCACGTCATAACTTATGAAGGTGAAGGCGTGGCCGAGATGCGTGGCATCGTATGGCGTTATTCCGCAGGTATACATCAGTACTTGCTGTGGTGGCGCGAATTCGACAATTGCGTCGCGCGCCGTGTCAAAAAGTTTCATCGTCTAATCACGCCTTCAAGGCAGCGGCAGCCTTCTACCGCTAACTGGATCCGTTTCCGGTATTCCAGTTAGGCGCGGCGCTACACGGGTCTTGTAACGAACATTGAGTTGCAGCAACACCGCGGTGAATGCCTCCAGCGCCAGAGCATTCGATAGGCCACCAGTATTTAGCGGACGACAACCAGGAATCTGTTGCACGAGGTCACTTACCACTTCGATGGCTTCCGGAAAATCCGAACAGATCAAGACATCGCTGTCGACATGATGGTCAAGATTACCGAGTTCGGTTGCTGGCAAGTGTTGAAATGCAGCCACTACTTTACTTCCGGTGATCGCGGCCTGCACGTGGGCGGCAATGCTCCCGCGCGGTGGCACCAGTGGCTGAAACTCCTTGCCGACGCGCACGAGCGCATTGGCCATCGTAATGACAATCTTGCCTCGGAGTGCTTCGGCATGCTCGCTGACCATAGTCGCCACCGAATCCCAAGGCGTGGCTATCACCACAAGGTCGCACGCGGCCGCCTCGGAATTGTCGCCGCCCGTCATTGGCAGCGAGTAATTGGACCAGTGCGCTTTGCGCTCTCGCACTACTTCGTCGGCGCGCTCGCGAGTGCGAGAACCAAGCACGACATCGTGGCCGGCGACGGCAAAGCGCAAACCCAGTCCGCTACCGGCAGGGCCAGTGCCACCGATGATTCCGATACGCATCCTCCAAGCCTTACACAAACGGCGCGCGCCAACTACGGTTGAGGGAATGGGAATACTCACTGGCAAAAATATCGTCATCACCGGTGTGCTCACCGATGCATCGCTCGCGTTCGGCGTGGCGCAACTGGCCCAGCGCGAGGGTGCCAAGGTCGTGCTCACCGGCGCAGGCCGCGGGCTCTCGATTACTCAGCGCACCGCGCGCAAACTCGACACCCCCGTTGAAGTGTTTGAGTTCGATGTCACGGTTGACGAGCACGTGCGGTCGGCCCAAGACGAAGTTCGCAACGCGCTCGGCACAGTCGATGGAGTGCTGCACGCGATCGGATACGCCCCAGCGGCATGTCTCGGTGACGACTTCATGGCCGCACAATGGAGCGACGTCGCCGTCGCGATGCAGATCTCGGCGTATTCTCTCAAGACACTCGCCGATGCGTTCGTGCCCCTGATGACTAGAGGCGGAACATTTGTCGGTCTCGACTTCGACAACACCGTGGCGTGGCCCGCCTACAACTGGATGGGCGTCGCCAAGGCCGCTCTTGAATCAACGAATCGCTACCTCGCTAAGGAACTGGGCCGCCAAAATATTCGATGCAATCTTGTCGCCGCCGGCCCGATCCGCACGATGGCCGCCAAATCGATTCCTGGATTCGCAACTTTCGAAGATGCCTGGGGCACGCGAGCACCGCTGGGCTGGGATGTCAACGACGCCTCGGTTATCGCCCGCAGTTGTGTGGCGATGTTGTCAGATTGGTTTCCCGCAACGACTGGCGAGGTAATTCACGTTGACGGCGGCTTCCATGCGATGGGCGTCTAGAACTCGCGGAGCCATCGCGATCGCAGCGATATTGTTCGCGTTTGTCGCGGCGCCGGCACATGCAGCGACAAATGACCCGCTCGCCGATCAGCAATGGGGCTTAATTGCGATCGGCGCGCAGCAGGTTTGGGGCATTAGTACCGGCGTCGGCGTGCTCGTTGCCGTTCTCGACTCGGGTACTGGCCCTCACCCGGACCTCGACGCCAACTTAAACCCCGGCACGACAATCAGCAACTTGAATGAGTTCACCGGCGCAGACGACATCGATGTCGACGGCCACGGAACCCATGTCTCTGGCATCATTATCGCACTTGCTAACAACTCAATCGGCGTGACCGGTGTGGCCCCCGGCGCTCGCGTGCTGCCAATTCGCATTTTGGATTCTCGCGGATCAGGCGACTCACGCGACGTTGCCAGCGGCGTGCGCATGGCAGTCGATGCGGGCGCCAAGGTAATCAACCTCTCGCTCGGCGGTGAGTTTGAGAGTAAAGCACTTACCGATGCGATCCAGTACGCGGTAGACCGTGACGTCTTGGTAATCTCTGCCGCCGGCAACGGTGGCGAGGCGGCCGCACCGAGTTGGCCCGCCAACGGCGACACCACGATCGCGGTCACGGCCGTCGATCGCAATAGCAATGTCGCCAGTTTCGCGCAGCGCGGCGAATACATTGACATCTCCGCACCGGGCGTCAGCATTCTTTCGACAAAAATTTCCGGGTTCACTTGCGACCGCGTCGCCGTCTCTAGCGGCTATGGGTGCCTCAGCGGCACGAGCATGGCGGCAGCGTTTGTAAGCGGATCGGCCGCGTTGTTGTTTGCCGCACACCCCGGCGTCACCGCCGCTCAGGTGCGCACAATTTTGCTGACCACAGCGACAGACATTGGAACGCTCGGCCGCGACACTACATTTGGCGTCGGTCTCGTTAACTTGCCAGCAGCCTTCGCCGCGCTCGCCGCAATGTTTCCCACGATTTTAGATTTGCTGGTTGATTCTACGGGCCATGTCAACTCGATGGCCAGCCGCGCGACACACCCGAGCTCGCTCTCGCAACAGTATCAGTGGTACCGCTGTACCGACGCTGGCGAAAAGCAGTTGACGCTACCGACGGATTGCTCGGCGATCGCTGGCGCGACTGCGGCGGCATATCAAATTACGAACCGAGACTTGCGCCAGTACTTGCGCCTCGGCTTGACAGCAGCAAACACGACATCATTCTCTGCCGCCACGACAAGGATTGTCGGCGTGTGGCTCAATCGCGATGCATTCGTGGCAGGAGCATCATATTCACTCGCCAATGTCATTTCTAGCCCATCGAAAGGTGCGCGCAGCATCAGGGCAATTGCAGGTGAGTGCAGCGTAAGCGGCACGACGCTGCGGATTCGAACCGTCGCAAGCATTTGCACAATTCGAGTAAATATTGCGGCCAAGGCGCCGTTCCCT
>JAYTUM010000109.1:0-1944 GCA_043744575.1 Acidimicrobiales bacterium
GCGAGTTTCAACGAAGTGTTCTTCAACGAAGTGCGCGTGCCAGACGATCACCGCCTCGGCGATGTCAACAACGGCTGGAATGTAGCGCTAACCACGCTAATGAACGAGCGCGCCTCGATCGGCTCAACCGACGGAAGCGAAACCAGTATGCACACCCGACTTCTCGAAATGGTTCGCCACTTTGAACTAGACCAAGACCCGATCGTACGCGAAATGCTCGCGGACCTATACATCAACACCAAGGTCGCGGGTTTCACGAGCCAGCGCGCCACCGACAAAATGCGCGCGGGTCAGATGCCTGGGCCAGAGATGTCGATAGGAAAAATGGCGCTTGTCAACAATCAAAAGAGGCTCAACGACCTGATCGCCCACGTTCTCGGCGCCAAGTTAGTCGTCGACACCGGCGAGTGGGGCACCTATTCGTGGAGCCAGTTGCTGCTCGGCGCGCCGGGCATGCGCATCGCCGGCGGATCAGACGAAGTTATGCGCAACATCGTCGGCGAGCGCGTGCTCGGGCTGCCCAAAGACGTGGGCATCGACTCGAAGTCGGCATTTCGCGACATCAAGGTCGGTACCCAACAGGATTAGCGCCAGAGGCGCGGCAAATTCGCGGCTGGTTAACGGCTGGTTAGCGACTTGGCCGCTTGAAGTTCAACGCCGTGTCGATCAACAAGCGGGTGCCGTAGGCGGTCATTCCCTTTTGCAACCAACCACTGTCGGTCTCGCTCCACATCGGGCCGGCGATGTCGACATGTGCCCACGGCGTGGTGCCAACGAACTCTTCCAAGAACAGCGCAGCGGTGATCGCGCCAGCCTCGCCGCCTACATTTTTCATGTCGGCAACGTAGCTGTCGAGAGCCGGGCGGTAATCGCGCTCGAGCGGCATCTGCCACAACTTGTCAGAAGTGCGCTCGGCGGACGCGAGCAATTGATCAACCATCTTCTGGTTGTTACCCAGCACCCCCGCCATCGCACTGCCCAACGCGTTCGCCATCGCCCCAGTCAACGTGCAAATGTCAATGATTGCGTCTGGTTTCTGTTCGACAGCAAGCGACAGACCGTCGGCCAGAATCAAGCGGCCCTCGGCGTCGGTGTTGTGAATCTCGACGGTCTTGCCGTTGCGCATCGTGAGCACATCGCCCATCGCCAACGCGCTACCAGACGGCAAGTTGTCAGTGCACATCATGTAGCCCGTCACCTGGTTCGTACATCCGAGCGCCTTGAGAGTGCTCATTGAAGCAAGCACCGCGGCCGCGCCGCTCATGTCACCCTTCATCATCGCGTGTGATGGATTAGTTGGCTTCAACGAAATACCACCCGAGTCATACATCACGCCCTTACCGACTAGCACCAGGTGCGGCTTGCCCTTCGAACCGGCGGGCTTGTACTTGAGGCGCACCATCCGCGGCGGCTCGGCGCTGCCACGGTTCACGCCGATTATCCCGCCGCAACCCATCGCCAACAGTTGATCCTTGTTGAACACTTCAACTTTTAATCCTGTCGCTCCGGCAAGCTCGACTGCCTTGTTGGCGAACATCTTTGCCGTCAGGTGCGCCGGCGGCATGTTGGCAAAATCCCGAGCCAAGTTGGTGGCGTTGGCAATGATTTGTCCGCGCTTTACGCCTGCGACGGTCGCCGCACCCGAGCCGGCAAGCGTGACGGTCGCCAGCTTCGCAATTTTCTTATCGACCGTCTTCAAGTCGGTGTAGCGATGCGTCGCCAGCGACATTCCCTCTACAACAACCTGCGCCGCAATCTTGCGATCTATGCGACCAATGCCGGCAAGGTTCGTGTGCAGAGATTCAAAACCGGCAGCGGCGCGAGCCAGCGAGGCCGCAGCCTTGCGCAGCGACGCAACATTGAGTATCGAGAGTTCACCAACGCCGACCAAAATCTGCGCGGCCCCCTTGTCTTGTGCAATTACATACGTCTCGCCGACTTTGC
>JAYTUM010000110.1:0-1938 GCA_043744575.1 Acidimicrobiales bacterium
ATTGCGATAGGTACGAGGGTGCGCGTGCCGTTACATAGTCGCAAGGTTCACGGCTGGGTAGTTGAGCTGTTTGCCGACAGCAGCGTCGCAGATTCGACCAACTCGGTTGGCGGGCGATCGCAGATAAACCTCGCGCGCCTCTTGCCGATCATTGGGATCAGTGGTATTGGCCCGAGTCAAGAAATAATTTCTCTTGGCGAGTGGGCCGCCGATCGTTGGGCCGGTCGGCGGCGCGCGTTTTGTGTTGCCGGCTCGCCGGCGACGACGACGTTGCGATTGCCGGCAGCCCGATACGGCAAAGTCAAGGCCGCCAGATCCTCAGACACGGGCGATGTTGAGTCTGCGATCGCGCAGCGAGAACTTGTTGTTCTTAGGCGCGGGCCGCAGGCGGATCTCGCGTCAATCGTCGCCCAGATCGCCTCAAGCGGGCCAACGCTAGTGGTCGTGCCAACTTTGTATCGGGCACGAATGATTGCAGCTGAGCTGCGCCGATCGGGCTTCAGCGTGGCGTTGATGGGCGAAGACTGGGCGTCAGCCGCGGGTGGCGTCGACGTGATCATCGGCTCACGCGGTACCGTGTGGGCGAGCGCGCCGCGACTTACCAGCATCGTCGTTATCGACGAACACGACGACGGGCTGCAAGACGAGCGTTCGCCGACCTGGCACGCCCGCGATGTTGCCATTGAGCGCGCCAAACGGCTCGGCGTTTCGTGCATCGCAATTACACCAACGCCTAGCGTCGCCGTTCTCGAGGCTTGCGAGGGTCGGGTGCGCGAGCCAAGCCGTCAAGCGATTGTCTCCGCGTGGCCCGAGATCAGAGTTGTCGATCGGTCGCAGGATGAATCGTGGGCGACGTCGCTGTTGTCATCTGAGTTGATCGCCGAGTTACGCGACCACACCCGGCGCATTGTCTGCGTCATCAATACGAAGGGTCGCGCAAGGCTGCTGGCCTGCGCCAGTTGCCGCGCGATCGCACGCTGCGAAAAGTGTGGCGCGGCAGTTGCGCTAACCGATGCCGGCGTGCTGCAGTGCCCTAAGTGCGACACCCAAAGGCCGCAGGTTTGTTTTCAGTGCAAGGCCGGCAAGTTTGCATTGCTTAAGCCTGGCGTAAATCGACTGCGCGAAGAATTGGCAGCGGCCGCAGGCAGACCAGTCGCCGATGTCGCAGAGGTGTCGGGCGCCCAGAAGCAGGGCGACAGCTCGGACTCGGCGAGCATGCTTATAGTTGGCACCGAGGCCGTGTTGCATCGCATTCATCAGGCCGACACCGTGGTGCTGCTCGACGTCGATGCCGAGTTGTTCGCCCCGCGCTACCGCGCCACCGAGATCACCCTCGGATTAGTCGTGATGGCCAGTCGCGTCGCTGCCAGCCGAAAAGACGAGGGGCGAGTGTTGCTGCAAACGCACAGCGCCAACCACCAAATTTTTGCGGCGTTGACATCGCTGAATTTCGATTTGCTGATGAGCGAAGAGGCGAACCGCCGCAAATTGCTTCGCTTGCCGCCGTTTGGGGCATTGGCACACATAAGCGGCGCAGGCACAACGCAGTTCGCAGGCTCACTTTCCGAAACCCTGCTCGTCGCCGTTGCAACGCTCGCGCTCGACGATGTTGTTGTGCGAGCGGGGTCGGTTAGCGACCTGGTTTCAACTTTGAAAAATACCGCAAAGCCGAAGGGCTCGCGCCTCAAGATCCAGATCGACCCGCCACGGATATGACGCGGTAACCGCGCTTACTCGCCTCGCGCGCCACGTCGAAGCCCTGGGCCGCGAGCCAATCGGCGAGAGAATCTGATCCCAAATTGCGCTGCACCACCAACCAGGCCTTGCCGCCATCGCTCAACATCGCCAGCCACCTCATCAACAAATCATGCAACGCCTTCTTGCCGATCCGAATTGGTGGATTCGACCAGATTAAGTCAAACTTCGTGCTATCGGGCA
>JAYTUM010000111.1:0-7375 GCA_043744575.1 Acidimicrobiales bacterium
TGAGCGGACGACGAGATTCGAACTCGCGACCCTCACCTTGGCAAGGTGATGCTCTACCAACTGAGCCACGTCCGCAAACTAACTTATTTAGTTTATCAGAGGGTCAACGACGATCAACGAGTCACGTTTGGTCGAACTAGAGGTGCCGTAGCGCACCACCCCAGCTAACGACGCCAGCACCACCGCCCCTCCGAACAACTGAGTAAGCGTCACACCTTGGCCGAAAAATATCCATGCCGCGATCATCGATCCAACTGGGGTTAATAAGCAAATCAACGACGATGTCGTAGCGTCGACATGGCCCTGAGCCCAGACAAGCAAAGTGTGACCGGTCGTGCCGACGCCAATCACCAGCGATACAAGCAGTATGAAATCGCGAAGCGAGATCGCGCCGAGATCGTTCGAGGTGGCCAGTACCCACGGAGTAACTACAATCACCTGCGCGACACTGACGCCAAACATGAAACCCCAAGTGCTTACCCCTTCCGTGCGGGCAAGTTTTGATGAAACATAGAATCCCGTCCACAAAACCGCATTGGCTAGACCGTAGGCGTCACCAGACAGCGATGCACCACCCGTATTACCTGCCCCAAAGGCCACTGCGGCTACACCAGTGAAACTGAGAAGAGCAAAGAAAACTTGCTTGCGATTAATGCCCTCACTCAAAAATCGCGGGGCGACAAATAGCACGAGCGCGGTCGAGACGCTGCCGATAATTGTGGCATTGGCGATCGACGTTGTCCGCAATGAGATGAAACCGACGATTGTCGAGAGGCCGAAGAACACACCAGGAACGAAGGCGATTTTCATTGCCGACATCGTGACGCGAATTTTTCGGGCTCGCATGATCACATACAAAACAGGTGGCCAGAAAATGGCTCGATAAAAAATCAGAGAATTGACCGAGACATCAACCGCATTCATAAATATCGGACCGAACGACCATGCGAAAACGGCCAAAAAGACCGCAGACTCGGGAATTGCATATAGTTTTCCGACTATCCGGCGCAGAGCAAACTTCAACATACGCATCTGCGCACGAGCCTAAAGCGCGGCCAATGCGGTCTGGCGTTCGAGGCGCAGACGTCTCTTGGCGAGGTTGGTAACGCCACCAAGGGAAACCAGCACGCATACCGCGCCCGCGAACTGCACGACAGTGATGCTCTCGTTATACACGAGGTAGGCACCGATAATTGAGATCACAGGGCAGCCGAGCGTCAGCATCGAGGCGATTGTGACATCGATGTGTTTAAGTGCCCACGTGTGTAGACCGTGGGCACCGATTCCTTGCACTACGACCATCGAACCCAACAGCAAGAGATCATGGCCGTCGAGGTCGCCGAATCGGATGCCGACGAACATTCCCCACGGAATGCATAGCAGTGCCGACCAGGCGTAGTTGCCGCCGAGAAAGGCCCAATTGTTCACTCCGGAAGTGCGCGACTTCTTGGCGAAGATCAAATACGTCGCCCACATGAAAGTGCCAATGACCGCAAGCGCGTCGCCATATAGAGTTGCTCTGCTATCAGAACCGGCACCGAAGATGACCGCTCCGATTCCCGCGAGAGCCGCCAGCCCAAGCAACACCTGCACGCGAGTAACGGTTTCGTTCAATAGGCGCGGTGCCACGATCATCAGAAGCAACGGCGCAAGCGAGTCGATGAGTGTCAAATTGGCTATCGAAGTGTGCCGAAGAGATTCGAAACTTAGAGCCATCGAGAGAAACGAAAAAATACCTGGGAAAAAGGTCAGTTTCATTATCTCCTTGTCGATGCGCCCACCAGTTCGCGAAGCAATGTAGGCCATCACGGGAATTGCTGCAATGAGGCGCACGATCATGATCGTCGGCGTAGTGGCACTGATGCCGCGAACGATTAATGGACCGATGCCCCAAAACAACACGGAAAAAAGTGCGGCCAGTAGTGGGGCCTCGCGCTGCCAAAGTGGCCCTGCGCGGGTTGTGCCCGCCGCCTTGTTCACTTGTGGGCTTCGGGGCCGCGCAAATCTATTCGCAGCGTAAGTACTCCGTCTTGCAAATCAATTGCGGCGTCACCAATCATTGCGAAGTCCTGAAAATCTGCTTGCGCTTGCGCCAGGAACATTTGGCGTTCCTCGCCGGCAACTGGTGGCAGCGGCCTGCGCTTAACTGCTGCTGCCCGTTCGGCAAACCGTGAAATCATCTCGTCGGGGTTAAATGGAGTGGCCATCACCCAAAACTACTTTATGAGCGGGTCGATTGGCGTACGGCGAGTGGGTTGCGCACTAGTTGGTTCGATTGACGGCGAATTCGTAGTCAAATATTTAGAGGTCGAACCAGTTGTTTGACGAACCACGCCGCGTGGCGCCGCCGAGACCAGGCCTCGCACATCTTCGACCATCGCCGCGCGCTCATCTCTTGTCGCCTTTTGATAACGACGATCGCTCATAATTTCAAGCGGAGCAAGCGCCAACGACTCAGGTCGCGCCGACGACCAAAATCTCAATGTCAAGCCCACAAGCACGAGACCGGTTGCGACTAGCAGCAAGCCGATTGCGCCAACCTTCGGCGCAATTGCCAAAACTGCGGAGTTTGAGCCGAGAAACATTATGGACAAACTACCCTGAGAAATTGGCTGCTAGAAAGCTGCCGATCGGCGGACCGACTTGATCGAGGTTGAGCAAGAATGCGTCGTGACCATGGGGCGAGTCAACTTCGATATAGGTGCTCGGCACCCCGTTGCCGCTGATCAACGAATGCAGCTGCTGCTGCTGATAAGTCGGGTATAGCATGTCGCTAGAAATGCCCATTACCAGGGCATTCGCGCGAATGCGACTCATGGCGCGCTCGAGCCCGCCGCGACCGCGGGCGACGTCGTGCAGATCCATTGCCTTGCCGATTAGCAAATAGCTGTTGGCGTCGAAGCGGCGGTTAAGTCGATCGCCGTGATGGTCGAGATAGCCCTCAACCTCGAAGCGATCCCACAGACCGAGCCCGTTGTGAATCGCGTCGCTGTCCGCGAGTTCGCGGCCAAAGCGGTCTGTAAACACGTTGTCACTGCGAAATGTGACTTGCGAAATCATGCGCGCGATCGAAAGGCCCTCCCACGGGCCATCACCGGCTGCGGCGTCGTAATATTCGCCGCCACACCATTTCGGATCTAGCGCGATCGCGCGGCGGCCAATTGCGCCCCAGGCGATCTGCTGCGCAGTCGCCTGCGCGCATGTAGCGATCGGCACGATCGTGCGCACTCGATCAGGGAAGGTGATCGCCCATTCGAGTACCTGCATGCCGCCCATTGATCCACCGATGATCGAGTGCCAGGCAGGAATTTCGAGCATGTCCGTGAGACGGACCTGCGCGCGCACCATGTCGCGCACTGTGATCACAGGAAAGCGCGAGGCATAGGGCTTGGAGTCGTCGGGATGGGCAGACGCGGGGCCGGTTGAACCCTGGCATCCACCGATTACGTTGCTGCAGACAACGAACCAACTATCGGTGTCGATCGCGCGACCGGGACCGATCGCGTTCTCCCACCATCCCGGCGCCGGGTGGCCGTCCTGTGCCGGCCCTGCTGCGTGGCTGTCGCCAGTCCACGCGTGGCAGAGCAAAACCGCATTAGTTTTTTGATCGTTAAGCGTGCCCCAAGTTTCGTAGGCGATTGTCACGTCGCGAAGCGAAGTACCACCATCGAGCGCGAACGGGCGGTCGGCGGGAAAGTTCGCGAACGTGCGGCGACCGGCGGGTTGGCCGGGCTGCCATGCTCCTGTTGCGGGGTAATCGTTGCGAGTCATATGCGCTTTCAATTCTTGTAGAACTAGGAACGCCATTGGGGCATATGCAATAGAGCAACACGCTGAGAGACGGTCCGTTGCTTCGCCGTGAAGGCGAAGCCACATCCCCACCCGAAGGTGGATTGGCACCGTGGGACTGCCCCGGTTGCCGGACCAAATGGTCTCTCTTGATGTAACTCTCTAGATGCATGTTTGTTGCCTGAATTACTGTAGTGCCCGATATCGTGAAATCAGCACGGCGGGCGGAGTTAAAGCTGTGAATCTCTTTGGACAACTTTCTTTCACCTCTCGCCATCACCAAGCTTGTCGAAGGCAAGGGTTACGGCAGTTTCGCTGTCTCGGCAATCCCCCGCTTCGCCGTGATCGCAACATTTGGAGGGGTCGCCGCTACTCGTGACGATCTATCGAAATTCGATGCTGACCGCATCTCTCGATCGATCGAAGCAGAATCCAACCTCTTTTTCGTGGGTCCGAAGTATCGCGAACCGGGCGATTCAATCAATCACTCCTGCGAACCCAACTGTGGAATGCGCAATGCAACCCAGGTGATGACACGTCGCGACATTGCTATCGGCGAAGAGTTGACTTTCGATTACGCGATGAGCGACGCGAGCAACTACGACGAATTCGAGTGCTCTTGCGGCGCGGCGTCGTGTCGTGGCATTGTGCGCGGAAGTGACTGGCAACTTGCAGAATTGCAGGTTCGCTATGCGGGCCTATTTTCGCCATTCATCGCGCGCAAGTTTGCCGCGAAAGCAAGAGCCAAAGTGCTTTCGAAGCGCGATGTTGAATTAATGTTGCGCGACTATGAACATAACCCTCTAACTGCCGTGCTCACGGCTTTGCGAATCGTGCTTGGCCGACCCTTTGCCACGTGGCAGACCGCCGTAATTGAGTGTTGCGCCGATCATAAGAGATTGCGACTGTTACTCAACTTTGATCAGGGCGCTCTCGACGAGCTGGCAAGAGAGTTAAACGAGACCAGGATGATTAAGTTGTAGCAACCGATGTACAAATTTCTTTACACCCCGAAGTGGATATTGCTGCATCTGGCAGTCGTGCTCGCCGTATTCGTGATGGTAAACCTGGCCTTCTGGCAAATCGATCGGCTACACCAGAGACAGGACTTCAACGCGATCATCTCGTCGCGCTTCGACATCGAAGCGCGTCCGCTTGATGCGGTGCGCGCCGATCACCAACAACCAAGTGACGCCGAGTGGTTTAAGGTGCAGATTACCGGCCGTTACCTTGGCGGCGAAGACATTGCCATCGTCAATGTCTCCCAAGACGGTCAGGCAGGAAAGGACATTGTCACCCCATTGCAACTGCCTAGCGGCCAGATCTTGCTGGTCAATCGTGGTTTCATATCCCTGGATATGATGCCATCCGTCGCTCCCGGCGGCAACGTCAGCATCGAGGCCAGGTTGCGTCAATCTGCGGTGCGGCAGATGGGTGCAGTTACAGATGCGCGAAACGGCGACTTGAGCGAGGCGCAGCGCATCGATATCGGTCGGCTCGCGCCGCAATTACCCGGTCCCGTTTACGATATGTACGTAGAGGTACTCGGCTCAAACCCCGCCGACAGCGTCAATTTTTCTCAGATTGCTTCGCCGGTTCTTAGCAACGGGACGCACCTAAGTTACGCGGTGCAGTGGTTCTTCTTTTCGGCGTGTGCAATCGCAGGCTGGATTTTCGCCGTTCGCCGTGAAATTAAGCGGGGCTAACGCGCCTCTATTTCGGCCATTCGCCGAAATTGTTCGACGACATCCGGACTCTTGTGCGCCGGATTGAAACTCCGGTATGCGGTGTCAACGTTGACGCAAATGCGGCCGTACTCGTTGAGATGCGCAAACTCGGCTGCGAGTTCGCTACCCGAGAGCATCGACTTGGCTATATCGCGAGCGGCATCAAAAGCGTCTACACCGGCCTCGTACTGCGTTTTGGCGGCATCGAGCACATAGGCAAGATAATTACGCACCTGCGCGACGCCGCCGATATCGGTAATAGGCCCGTGCCCGGGGACGACGGACACAGGTTCGAGGTCACAAATTAAATCGCATGCCGCGATCCAATTCTCTAGCGGACCAGCCCACACGATCGGCGCCCCGCCGATGAACAGGATGTCTCCAGTGAACACCGTGCGCGAATCTGGAACAAACGCGATTGTGTCGCCAGCGGTATGAGCCGGACCGACCTCAATCAACTCGATCTTGCGGCCGCCAACTTGAAGATCTAACCGACCGTCGAAAGTGCGGGTTGGTGGCGCGAGCTCGATACCGTTGAAATCAAAATCGCCGAAGAAACTACGAAACAATTCGCCAATGTCGCCAGGGGCTTTATTCAGTGCCGCCAGCATCGCCGGCGGCACCTCGATCATCTCACGCGCGGTCGCCGATGAGGCGATGATCTCGGCATCGCGCACTAGCTGATTTCCGTAGCAGTGGTCGCCGTTGGCGTGCGTGTTGACGACAGTCGCGATCGGTGCACTAGCGATCGCGGGCTTCATACTTTCGAGCATCGCGGCGGTGAGTTTGAGATCGAACAGAGTGTCGACCAACAGCGACTCGCCCTCGCCTACCACTAGCCCGGCGTTGCTGTACCCCCAACCGCCATCGGGCTGAAGGAACGCGAAACAATTTTGTCCAAGTTCATGCAAACCAAGGCTGTAAGACGCCATAGTTTTAAAGTTTAGTGAGGCCGCTCTTGAGGTTGCGCACGGCCTGCGCGATGCGTTGCTCGTTCTCGATCAGCGCGAAACGGACGTAACCCTCGCCGCCGGGACCGAAGCCAGAGCCTGGCGACAGAGCGACGTGACACTCTTTCACGAGGTGCGAGCAGAATTCGACAGAATCCATATTGATATATGCCTCTGGGATTGGCGCCCACACGAACATCGACCCGCGAGACTTGGGAATGTTCCAACCTATGCGCGCGAGACCGTCGATTAAGGAGTCGCGTCGGCTTTGGTAAATAGCGCAGACCTCTTTTGGGAACTCGGGGAGTTCATTTAGTGTCACCGTTGCGGCGATCTGAATCGGTTGAAACATGCCATAGTCGAGATAGCTCTTTAGTTTGACTAGCGCCTGCACGACCTCTGAATTACCGACCATGAACGCGCACCGCCAGCCCGCCATCGAAAAGCTCTTGGTCATCGAATACAACTCAACGGCACACTCGAGCGCTCCATCGGCCTGCAAGATGCTCGGGGGCATGTAACCGTCGAACCCGACGTCGGCATAGGCGAAGTCGTGCACCACGATCATCTCGCGCTCACGGCAAAAATTGACGACGCGCTGCATAAACGCCAGGTCGACCGTTGCGCCAGTTGGGTTGTGAGGAAACGAAATTACGAGCACGCGTGGGCGCGGCCAACCGACGTTCCAGGCATCGGTGAGGTTGCGAAAGAACTCGTCGGCGTACTGTTTGTCGTCGATGACCTGCTGGCTTCGCATCGGCACCTGACGCACATCGGCCCCGGCGAACAGTGGGCCGAAGATATGAATCGGATAACTCGGGCTGGGCACAATTGCGGCGTCGCCGCGGTCGAGCAAAACCCACATCAGGTGGCTAAAGCCCTCTTTGGAACCGATGGTGTTGGTTATCT
>JAYTUM010000112.1:0-1894 GCA_043744575.1 Acidimicrobiales bacterium
GTGGCGATGGCGCGCGACTTGCGCGTATTAATCATCAAACTCGCAGACAGATTGCATAACATGCGCACCATCGCATCTGCGCCGCTCGAAAAGCAGCGCCAGGTCGCCCAGGAGACCCTTGACATCTACGCGCCCCTTGCGCACCGACTCGGCATGCAAGACCTCAAGCAGCAACTCGAAGACTTGTCGTTCGCAGCGCTATATCCGAAGCGTTATGCCGAGCTAGACCACTTGGTGTCGATACGCGCCCCAGAGCGCGATGTTTATTTGGCTCGTGCACTTGGCCAAGTCGGTTCGTGGCTAAAGGAAGTAAATGTTGACTCAGAACTGACCGCTCGCGGCAAACATTTGTGGAGCCTGTACGAGAAGATGGTGCAAAAGGGTCGCGATTTCGACGAGATTTTCGATTTAATGGCCGTACGGATTGTCGTCGGTTCGACGAAAGATTGCTACGCGGCGCTCGGTTGCATCCACGGTCACTGGACACCGGTCGTCGGTCGCTTCAAGGACTACATCGCGATGCCGAAGTTCAATTTGTATCAGTCACTGCACACGACCGTGATCGGTCCGGAGGGTAAGGCGATCGAAGTACAGATTCGCTCGCGCGACATGCACGAGCGCGCTGAGTCCGGTGTGGCTTCGCATTGGTCGTACAAGGACGGCCTTCCTACGCAAGATATTGACTGGCTCAACCGGATCATCGATTGGCAGGGCGAGGTCTCTGACCCGAGCCAGTTTCTGCAAAGTCTCAAGACCGACCTCGATCAAGAAGAGCTGTTCGTATTTACTCCCAAGGGTAAAGTTGTGGCGTTGCCAGTGCTCTCGACAACGGTTGATTTCGCCTACGCGGTGCATACCGAGATCGGACACTCGTGCATCGGCGCGCGCGTCAACGGTCGCCTTGTTTCACTGGATCAAGTACTCAACGCGGGGGACACCTGCGAGATACTTACCTCTACCGCGCCAGACGCGGAGCCATCCGAGCAGTGGCTCGATTTCGTGGCCTCGCCAAAAGCCAAGAGCAAGATCAAACAATGGTTTTCACGTGAGCGTCATGAGGACTTAATCGAGAGCGGTCGGGACGAATTGATCGAGCGCCTGCGTGGGGAGGGATTGACGGTGCAAAGAATTTTCGAGTCTGACGCATTTGTCAGCGAACTCGCCACGCACAACTTTGCGGACTTAAACACGATGTTCGTGGCGATCGCCGAGGGCCATGTTGCGTCTGGCGCGTTGGCGTCACGATTGGCTCGTGCGATAAACGATGCTGGCCAAGGAGACCAGCGCTCAGTGGGGTTGCGACTTGACGCTTCTGGCGCGGGCGTGGGACAGGACGTCGGAATTCATGTCGTAGGCATGCTCGACGCGATGGTGCATCTCTCGAAGTCGTGCACGCCACTGCCGGGCGACGAGATCGTCGGAGTGTTGAACAAAAATCGGGTCGTCAGCGTGCACCGCGCCGACTGCCCGAGCGCGGCGTCGGCGGTCGCCCAACAGGGGGCCCGCATTGTCGATGTCGAATGGTCGGGCACTCACCAGGGCACGGCTTTTGTCGCAGCGGTCGAGGTTGTGGCTCTCGATCGAACGCGGTTGTTGCGCGATGTTGCCAACGCGCTGTCAGATGAGCATGTCAATATCGTCGCCTGTTCGACGCGCACTGGCGCCGATCGAGTGGCCAAGATGCGCTTCGAATTTGAGTTTGCAGACGCGTCGCACGTGCAGTCGGTGTTGCGCACGATCAAGCGGATTAACTCGGTTTACGACGCCTATCGAGTGATGTCAGATCACGAAGATGACGAACACTCGCAGGACGCACATCCAGCGTCTAACCTCTTTGCGTGACGAAGTTCAGCACAAGTCCCGGTACGCGCGATATCTTGGCCCCCGATGCCGC
>JAYTUM010000113.1:0-7166 GCA_043744575.1 Acidimicrobiales bacterium
GTGCTGTCGGTGATCCAGGTCAATCAGATCACGCCGATTGAACTAATCCGTCAGGTCTTGCCAAGCATGAAATCTCGGGGTCTCGGGCACATCGTCAACGTCTCGTCGATTGCCGGTAGTGCCGGGTTCGTCGGTATGACGTTGTACTGCTCATCAAAAGCGGGGCTGTCTAACTTTCACCGCGTGTTGCGCCACGAACTCGCGAAGTCGCCTGTGCGTACTACGCTCGTCGAACTGGGGCCGATACCGACCGATATGTTGAGCAGCGTTTATGAATTGGCCGCGGCCGAGCGCTCGTTTCGCAGGTTCAGGCGCATGGGTCTGATGCCCGAGGTGCCGCGCGAGCGAGTGGCGAAGTTGGTGCGTAAGGCGATCGAAGACGAGAAGCGATATGTTCGATTGCCGCGGCGCGCCGTGATGTACCCGTGGCTGTCTGGGGCACCGCAAAAGATTGTTGATGTATTACTTCTTGACGTCGCATCGTCGCGGCGCCGCTAACGACCCTGATACGTGGCTACTCTTGCGAAAATCGTGATGCTGCCGTGCCCAGTAGCCCACCGTCGACGACGGCCCTGCTAAACGGCCGGCCGAGTGTGCGCAAGTTATCGCAGGCATCCACTCCAAGCGCCGCGTATGGCGCCATTGAAAGTAAATCCGTTTGGGCCTCAATGCGGTCGCGTAATTGTTTGCCCTGTTCGCTAAATGCCAGAGTTTCGCCCTGTTTCAACAGCCCGCGCGACTGCAAGGCGCGCACGCCAGCAGCCCATTCTTCGTTTGACCAGGCCCGACTGCGTTGCAGCAACTCGGCAGGAATGTCGCCCGAGGTGCCATGAGTAATCAGCGCCTCGATGCCGCTCAGGCCTTCGGCCATGAGCAACGCGATGTGGCCATCGCCGCGAAACTCTCGCAGCAATGTTTGAGAGTGCCATGCAACTAAGTGTGTTTCGTCGGGCCACGGCAGATCGGCGTGGGCCGCAAACAGAGCGCGACCCTCCGAGTGCTCGCAGGCGACCTCGGCCGCCTGTCGCAGCAGCTGGGTGACCTGGCGCAATTCGGGTGACGCAAGCATTTCATCGTTCCACACTGTGCGCAGCGCGGCGTCAACTCCGCCAACACGGGCTTCAAGAAACTGCTTTGGTGTAGCAACGCCCCACGCTGACGGGATGGACTTGCGCACGAGCGCGGGGTTGAAGTTGTAAAACGTGGCGATGACTTGGTGCGCACCGGCCGCGCCGAGGGCAGCGGCGCGCGACGCGAAGTATCCCATCCGTGGCTCGGTGATGCCTAGCGCCGCGTACCTAGCAGCGGGGTCAGCAGCGAAGTAGACCATCGCGTGAATCGGCTCGAGAGTCCGCCAAGTCTTGTGTGCGGTGAGTGAATCCATGAGCAGTCCTTTCGTAGTGTCTATTCGTTGCCCTGTTGGCGCTCAAGTGCGGTGACGTCGCCGGCGATTAACGCCAGCGCATTGAGCGTGGTGATCGCGGTGCAGAACTCGCCGTGTAGGTTGGCCACCGTCATGTCGTGCACTTGTTCTGGTTCGTAGTCGGTGCCATCGATGCCGATGCGGTTTGACGTGGCGCAGCAGTCGTGCACGAGATAGGTATCGAAACCGAGGTTGCCGGCCATGCGCGTTGTCGTCTCGATGCACATGTTGGTGAAGAACCCCACGATCACGAGACGAATGATGCCGGTGCGGCGCAGCTGTACCTCTAGCGATGTGCCGATGAAACCACTGTTGACATCCTTCTCGACGACAATCTCTCCTGCACGAGTTTCGAACCCGGGCTTTTGCTCACCAGTCGGCAGCGAAAACTTGAGCGGCGAGTCGGCCTCGCGCGAATCGTGCCGGGTAAATGCCACGGTGTGACCGGCAGTGCGCCAGGCATCCAGCAACTTGAGCATGTTCGGTTCGGCGTTCGGATTGTTGCGGCGACCTGTGGGACCGCCCCAATGTTGCAAGACGTCGACACCCTTTTGTACATCAACAAGCAACAGTGCGGTGTCATCTAGGAATTGCTTGATCATTGCTTGTAATCTTAGACGAATATCGGCCGATGGCACTTAGTCAGTCGCTTTATAGCCGTCAAAGAGTGATGCGTATACTTCACTGAGGGGGTATTAATGGGCAAGCACAGAACGCTTACACGTGACGAACTAACCGCATCGATCACGAAGGGCGACATCGATACTGTCATTGTCGCCTTTCCCGATTTGCAAGGTCGACTTGTCGGTAAGCGCATCACTGGCTGGTTCTTCCTTGAAGATGTCGCCGAGCACGGTACCGAAAACTGCAACTACCTAATCGCGACCGATATGGACGACAATCCGATCCCCGGTTATAGATTCGCGAGTTACGACCTTGGCTACGGCGACATGGTGGCGATGCCAGATTGGAACACGGTTCGTGTGCTGCCGTGGCAAACAAAGACGGCGATGGTGATGTGCGATGTGCAGCACCCGGGTTCGCATGCGCCTATTGGTGTTTCGCCGCGGCAGATGCTGCGCGACCAAGTTGGGGCCGCGGCCGCGGCAGGTTACACGGCGATGCTTGGCAGCGAAATTGAGTTTTATCTCTTTGACGACTCGTTCAAGGGCGCGCGCGACAAGGGCTATCGCTCGCTAGAGCCGCATTCGCCCTGGATGGAGGACTACCAGATCGTGCAGACCACTTTCGACGAATATGTGCTCGGCGACATTCGCCGCGGCCTCGAGGGTGCCGGTATCCCGATCGAGTGTTCAAAGGGCGAGGCGGGCCGCGGTCAGCACGAAGTCAACCTTCGTTACGCCGAGGCACTTGACATGGCCGACCGCAACACGGTCTACAAATCGGCAGCTAAAGAAATAGCGGCGAGTCACGGTCGCTCCGTGAGTTTCATGGCCAAGTACAACTTTGGCGAAACGGGTTCTTCGTGCCACGTGCACTCCAGTTTGTGGAACAAGTCAGACGGTGCGCCTGCGTTTGCAGGTCACGACATGCCGGAGGTTTTCACGCAGTACTTGGCGGGCTTGCTGGCAACCGCGAGAGACTTCAGCCTGCTGTGGGCGCCGACTGTGAACAGCTATCGACGGTTTCAACTGGGTTCGTGGGCTCCGACCGCCATCGCCTGGGGCAACGACAACCGCACGCTCGGATACCGCGTCGTCGGTCACGGGGCTGGCGCGCGAGTCGAGTGCCGGATTCCCGGTGCCGACGCCAACAGTTACTTCGCCTTCGCCGGCACGATCGCTGGTGGCCTATATGGCATTCGCCACAAACTCAAACTTGAAGCGCCGTTTGCCGGCAACGGCTACGAGGCGAAGGACGTCAATCGCATTCCGTCGTCGCTACATGAGGCGATCGTGTATTGGGAGAACAGTGCCATAGCTCGCGAATGTTTTGGCGACGATGTGCATCACCACATCTTGACCATGGCCAAGGCCGAGTGGCGAGCATTCAATCAAACCGTCACCGATTGGGAGTTGACTCGCTACTTCGAGCGCTCGTAAATTCAGAATCTAGAATGTTATTTCGCGGCGCGATTAGTAAGGAGAATTGATGGCACGGTTATCAGGAAAAGTCACGATCATTACTGGCGCATCCGGCGGTCTTGGCCGCGTCGCCGCGCTCAAGTTTGCGCGCGAGGGCTCGCACATCGTGATCACCGATGTTGCCGACGGATCGGAAGTTGTCGCCGAGATCGAGTCGGCCGGCGGGTCGGCCGCCTTCATCAAGGGCGATGTGACCAACGAAGATTCCTGGCAAGATGTGATCGGGTTCGCCGGCAAGACTTTCGGCAGCGTCGATGTGTTGTACAACAACGCGGGCGTGATGCTCGGCGACGACGACAACCCGGTGACCACGCCGATGTCGGTATACGAGCGCACCATGGATATCAACGTCAAGGGCGTCCTGCTCGGTTGCAAGTACGCAATCCCGAGGATGCTCGAACAGGGCAAGGGCACGATTGTCAATGTTGCCTCGTTCGTCGCCCACATGGGCGCGGCCACCCCGCAAATTGCATACACCGCGTCGAAGGGCGCGGTGCTGGCGATGACCCGCGAGATCGCGGTTATCTATGCGCGCAAGGGGATCAGGGCCAACGCGCTGTGCCCGGGCCCCGTGATGACGCCGCTTCTCGCGGCGTTCTTAGACAGCGATGCCAAGCGCCAGCGCCGTCTCGTGCACATCCCGATGGGGCGTTTCGGCGAACCCGAAGAGATCGCCAACGGGGCTCTGTTCTTGGCCTCCGACGAGTCATCGTGGATGACTGGACAGTCGCTAATAATCGACGGTGGCATCACCGCGGCCTACGTCACGCCCGAATAATTTTTAGTTACCGGGCGCAACGTAACGCGCGAGATCGTTGGCTACGAGCCGATAGTCGTCTTTGGCCCTGTAAACCATTTCTTTACCGACAGGTGCCACCACACCCACAACACCAACAGCGAGCCGCCAGTCAGGATTGGTGCGTAGTTGACGGATGTCCAAGTGAAGTCGGCGTTGCCGGGAACACCTGTTGGCGTAAACGGCAAGATGAAATACACCGAGATAACCGCGATTTCGATCACGGCTAAGAGGTTCATCCATTTATAACGCGATCCGAGGTTCCATTCGCCCGGAACAAAGCTGTCGCCAGCCCTCCAGCGGTACCAAATTGGAATCAGGAACGCGAGGTAAAGACCGATTACCGAAACCGAGACGATTGCGTAGAACGCCGTTGGCGCCCCAGTCGGGCTCTTGTACAAGGCAGGGAGCGTAATAATGATGCCGATCAATGTCGAGACCAGAACGCTGTTAACCGGCACGCGATCTTTATTGACCTTCGCCAACATCTTGTGGCCAGGCACAACCCCGTCACGACTAAAGGCGAACATCATGCGCGAGCACGACGTGAGGCAAGCAGTTGCGCAGAACAATTGGCCCACCACCGAGATGATCATGACCACCCTGAAGAGTGATGTCGAAAGCGCGGTCGCCAAGATCGCGATCACTGAACCACCGCCGTAGGCGTTGACTGTTGGGTCGAATGAGCTGATGATGTCAACCTTTGTTGCGGCATATAGGAATGACATAAGCAGCACATAGCCGCCAATTGCCGAGTAAAAGATCGACTTCCAGATGCCGCGAGCGGCGGCCATGTGCGCGCCTTTGGTTTCTTCTGACATGTGCGCCGAGGCATCGAACCCAGTAATCGTGTACTGGGTTAGCAAGAAGCCTAGTGGCAACACGTAAAAGAGGTACCAGTGGCCGCCAAAGCCCGACTGGTTGATGCGCTCCGTAAACATCCAATTCAGTGTTTGATGCTCACTTGGGGTGAACACCAAGATCAAGATCACGATTGCCGAGCCGAACACGTGCCACCACACCGAAATGTTATTTACGACGGCGAGCAAATGACCGCTGAAGATGTTAGCGAAGGTGATGAGCGCGGTGATCACCAAGAACCAAAAAAACTGCTGTTGGAGGTAATGGCCGCCAAGAAAACTGGTGGTGTAACTGCTGGAGTACGAACCGATAATTGTGTTGAGGAAGAAGCTCGCCCCGTAGACCACCGATGCTGTAACCGCTAGCAGGCCAATTAGGTTGAGCCAGCCGGTATAGAAACCCGCCTTGGCGCCACCAAGTTTTGCCGCCCACCAGTAGATGCCGCCCGACGTTGGGTATGCAGAGGCAAGTTCTGACATGCAGAACCCGATGATCAAAATGAAAGCGGAAATGAGCGGCCAGCCGATTGAAATCGCGACCGGGCCACCGTTGTTCCACGCTTGACCGAATGTTGTGAAGCATCCAGCCAAGATCGAAATGATCGAAAACGAAATCGCAAAGTTAGAAAAACCCGACCATGATCGATTGAGTTCTTGTTTGTATCCGAGTTGTGCGAGACGATGTTCGTCGTCGCTTGTTGCTTGTGTTGACATGTAACCCCCATTACGGGCGAGGCGGGATACCTCGCTTTTCACAATATAGCCCAATTGCTGCGGCGCATTTGGATGCGCAAGCGAACGGGCAAGTCAACGGTATTAATGTGGCATTGTGCTAACGCCGACACTATTTCGTGAGCCCGTCGAGCTGTTGCCTTTTGATGGCAGCGCAATCTTGTGCCGTGACTTTATCGCGGCCGATCGCGCGTCCGAAATATTCGGAATCCTGTTGCGCGAGACGAATTGGGAGGGGCACGACCTAGTGCTCTTTGGCAAGCGCATTGCCGAGCCGCGGTTGTCTACCTGGCACAGCGAGGCGCATATTACATATCGATATTCGGGAAGCCTGCGCACTCCGCAACCCTGGACAATACTGCTCGAGTCTCTTCGCGACAAGTGCAGTGCGAAAACCGGGGCAAAATTTAATGCCGTTTTCGTCAACCTGTATCGCGATGGCGCTGATGGGGTGGGATGGCACGCCGACAATGAACCGTGCAATGGGCCCGAGCCAACTATCGCATCGTTGAGTTTTGGGGCTACTCGACGGTTTGATTTGCGACATCGTGAGAGCAAGGAGACGATCAATGTGAAATTGGACGCGGGGAGCCTGCTCGTAATGTCAGGTCTGTCGCAGCGCGCCTGGGTTCACCAAGTTCCGCGATCAAAGCGAATTATTGACCCTCGTATTAACTTGACCTTCCGCAACGTCGTCAACGTGTAGGTGTAATTTAGTTTGGCTTATTCGAGTAGGAGATATTGATGACCTCAATTCAAGAACTGCAAAGCGCCCTCGGCGCCAAGGTGTCTATAAACGAGACCGTGCTCGAGCACCACTCGCACGACGAGGGTTTTCACTTGGCGGCCATGCCCGATGCGGTCGTGTTTGCCGAGTCGACGCAAGATGTCGCGACGACTCTGAAAATTTGCAACGAGCACCGCACCCCGGTTGTGGCATGGGGCGTCGGCACGTCGCTAGAGGGCAACAGCACCCCGATTTACGGCGGAGTGTCGTTAGACCTTTCGAGAATGGACAAGGTATTGCGAGTCGGCGCCGAAGATCTCGACTGCACGGTTCAGCCAGGCGTGCGCCGCAAGCAACTCAACGAGGCGCTCGCCGAGCACGGACTGTTCTTCCCGGTTGATCCGGGGGCCGACGCCAGTCTCGGTGGCATGGCTGCGACCGGCGCGTCGGGCACGACGACGGTTAAGTACGGGGCGATGAAAGAACTCGTGCTCGGGTTAACGGTTGTTACCGCCGCCGGCAA
>JAYTUM010000114.1:0-1872 GCA_043744575.1 Acidimicrobiales bacterium
CCGCTAGAGGGTGTTCGCGTTCTCGACTTTACGCGCGTGCTATCTGGCCCTCACTGCACGCGAATGTTAGCCGACCTCGGCGCCGACGTGATCAAGGTCGAGCCCCCGGCTGGCGACCCGACCCGCTTCACGAACCCGCGCATCAACTCGCTTTCGACTTATTTCAATCAGCAAAACACAGGAAGGCGCAACATCTCGCTCGACATGACGAAGCCAAAGGCCGTAGAGATCCTTAGAAAACTTGCCGCAAAGTGCGACATCGTCGTCGAGAATTTTCGGCCTGGAGTGATGCAACGAATGGGACTCGATTTTGCAACTCTCGGGGCCGCCAACCCGAAACTGATCTATGCATCGATAAGTGGTTATGGCGCGACCGGGCCGTGGATCGAGCGCCGCGCCTATGCGCCGGTGATCAACGCCGAGACTGGCATAACCAAGTTGCAAGGCGACGCGCGCGACGGCAAATATGCCAATGATCCGCACAGCCATGGCGATGTGTACACGGCGATCGAGGCGGCGGCGGCGATCTTGGCGGCGCTGTACCAACGCGAACGCAACGGGGCGGGTCAGTGCATCGACATCTCGATGGCGGAAACAATGCTGTACGTCAACGAACATTCTCACGATCAACTCTGGGATGGCGATGTCGACCCCAACTGGATTCGGTCGTTTCGGCCAGGTGATTACCCCGTGCTGACGGTCGCCGACGGCACAATCGTTGTAGTCAGCGGACACCCCGCCGAACGCGGCACGTTTGAGTTTTATCTTGAAGCGATGCAGATGCAGCACCTGCGCGAGGATCCACGATTTGGTGATGTCGCCAGTCGCCTTGCAAACCTCGATGCGCTGCACCAAATAATCCGCGAGTGGGCGCTTGGCGTGCCAGGCGCCGACGAACTCGAACGCCGCCTCGCCGAACATCAACTCGCTATGGGCAGGCTGCGCAGTGTTGACGAGATTGCCGCAACCGACTGGGCGCGAGAGCGCGAAGCGATAGTCCAAGTTTCTGATCGCGGCCGCGGCACGGTGCGAATACCCAACAGCCCCTGGCACTTTTCTGGGTCAGAGACCACCCTGCGTGGTGTTCCTAAATTTCGCGGCGAAGATAACTTCGAAGTCTTACGGGAGCTGCTCGACCTGAGCGAGGAGCAAATCGCGAGAATGCACAGCGACGGCGTTCTGGTCGAGCGCATGCCTAAAGAGTAGTCACAGCAAAGTTTTTCGGCGCCAGTGAATCAGCGGCCAGAGTGGCCAAACCCGCCGCCGCGGTCGTTGTCATCGAGTTCGTCGACGACGTTCCATATCACACTTTCGATTAGTTGAATCACAAGTTGTGCGATTCTGTCACCACGCGCGACTTGATAATCCAATGTCGGATCGGTGTTGATCATCACGACCTTTAGTTCGCCTCGATAGCCGCTGTCAATAATGCCGGGAGTGTTAACAAGCGTCACCCCGTGCTTGATGGCGAGCCCGCTGCGGGGCACTACTAGTCCAACACAACCACTCGGTATCGCCACTGCAATGCCCGTTGGCACAAGCTTGCGGCCCCCAGCAGCGGCAAGCAGCACATTTTCGCGCGAGTGCAGGTCGACGCCAGCGTCTCCAGAATGCGCCGTTACTGGCAACGGCAGATCAACATCGAGTCGGCGAACAGCGATTTGCACCATTGCCAAACTTTAGACGGCGCCGTGCTTTGCGGCATCAGAATTTGCATCGAGATGCCGTAGATTTGTTGGGTGCTCGTATGGATGGATTTGGAAATGACGGGACTCGACCCGCTAGTTGATGTCATCGTCGAAATCGCCACTTTGGTTACCGACGATGATTTGAACATAGTTGCCGAGGGACCCGATCTCGTGATCCATCATC
>JAYTUM010000115.1:0-7137 GCA_043744575.1 Acidimicrobiales bacterium
TGGCGCTGTCTATTACATAATGCGTTCGCGATCTACGTAACGCGTCAGCGATCTACGTGAAGCGTCAGCGGTCACTGCACTTCAAGTCGGGCCAACCACAGGCCAGGCGCGTCGAGTTCGCTCGGCGTCGGCAGATTCCCAGGAGCGCTGAACAGCTGAGCCGCGCTATCGTTGCCGCCGCGCTCGACGACACCCGTGATGAATGCGCGCCCTCGCTCGAGCTGCTGGCGACTGAGGCGAAGTCCCAACAGCTGCTCTACGAAGATGTCGTTGGTCGAGGCCTCAACGCGGCGGCGCCTGGCTGCCTCTGCGATTCGCGATCCACTACCCAAAACCATTGCCGCCGCGGTATCGACTTTATGATCAATAAACCCAATGATTGCAGCGATTTGGGCGTCTAGCACTGGCGCTAGTGCTTCCTGCACTGTCGAGCGCACGGCACCGAGAAGCAACGTCGGGTCGCTCAGAAACCTTTGCAGAATAGCCGTCGGGTCGTCGCCGCTGACTTCGATGTTGGTCAATCGTTCGAGCAACGCCGTCGGGTTCGGGTGAAACCCGGCGATGTAGCGTCGAACTGTGGCGAGCACCGTATCTCGCACATGGTCCACGCCGAGAACCGCGTGTGCAGTCAGTTCTTGCAGCAGCACCCACATCCGCACATCGTCAACTGGAAGCGACCAATCTGCAGCGAAGGCGTTGATGTTCGCTGGGACTAGCAGCATTTGATGTGCGGGATTGCGCGGCAATGGTAACTCGTATTGTCCGAAAGAATGTTTCGACATCGTTCCGACCATTGACCCGACAGACATGCCCATCATCGCGGGCGCCATCATCCTTGTCAGCCCCGCCAACATTTTGCTCACCGGGTCTTGCGATTCTAAATCTATTGCCACCGACTGCGACGCGCTCAAAGAAGTTGCTAACTCGGTGAACAGCGGCTTGTAGGCCTCGAGCGTGTGATGGCACCATGTCGTGCGGTTAACGACCAACAGCGTCCGCGGCACTTGTCCCGGGCTCGTCGACAAACCCGTTGCGGCTTCGACGTGCAGGAATGCGATTTTGGCCAGCAACTCGAGAGCGATTCGGTCGGCGGGATCAACATTTGCCTCGTTACCGATTGCCCCGGTCGCGCTGGGGGAATCGGTGGCCGTGGCCATTGCCACCTGGCGAGCCAAGTCCCATTGCAGCGGGCCGTTTCCCGCCATCGCCTTAATCATGTCGCCGAAGAAAGGTAAGCCCCCAAAGGGGCTCTCGTTAGGATCACTCACAAAAGAAATGATATGGCTTCTAGTAAAAAATCTTTGGGTCAAGAACCGAGATACGCTGAAACCCGTGAATAACTCGCATAAAATCGGTGCTGGCGAGACACTTATTCAGTTGACGAGCGAAAAATTAGAGGTCGGCGCAACATACGATTGGGCTGTATCGCCGCGTTGCGGCGCTGTCATCGTGTTCTCTGGCACGGTGCGCGACCATGCCGACGGCCGCGACGATGTCACCGAATTGCACTACGAGGCCTACGAGTCAGAAGTGTTGGTAAAACTTGGGGCGATCGCCGCCGAGATGCGCAGCAAGTGGCCGCAACTCGGTCGTATCGCACTAATCCACCGGGTCGGCACTCTCGGCCTCGGTGATTCTTCCGTGTTGGTCGTCGTCTCTGCGCCGCACAGGCCCGAAGCTTTCGCTTCCGCAAGGTTCGGCATCGACGCACTCAAGGCCACCGTTCCAATTTGGAAGCGCGAAAGGTGGGCGGGCGGCGACGATTGGGGAACCGCAACTCACGATCTGATCGACATTAAAGATGTTGGGGCGCAAGATCGCGATAGTTTGCAGGCATGATCAGCGTGCTCGCGGGCGCGTCGAGTATTGCGATCCTGTTCGCATCCATCTCAATCGTGTCTGGTGTTACTCTGGCGATACTCGTGTTCAATGACTCTCGGCAGGCCAATAACAACAACAGCATGTTGTCGTTTAACCGTCATCTTGATGCCCTATCCGACGATTCGC
Organism: Acidimicrobiales bacterium; assembly: GCA_043744575.1. GTDB lineage: Bacteria > Actinomycetota > Acidimicrobiia > Acidimicrobiales > Ilumatobacteraceae > UBA3006. The sequence goes on from JAYTUM010000115.1 coordinate 2,008, forward strand.
GAGCCCACCTGCGCCAACAAGTGCGCAACGCGCAAGAACGCCAATTCAAGAGGTAATTGCCAATGGCCCGTGACCTTGCGATCGACCTTGGCACGGCCAACACGCTTGTTTACATGCAGGGGCGGGGCATTGTTATCAATGAGCCTTCGGTAATTGCAGTGAATCGCCGAACGGGTGAGGTATTGGCCACTGGTCACGAGGCCTGGGAGATGATTGGTCGCACGCCCGGCTACATCGTGGCGGTGCGGCCGTTGCGCGGCGGGGCAATAACAGACTTCGAAATCACCGAGAAGATGATTCGCCTGCTGCTGCAACGAGCGGGCGTGTCGCGATTTTCTCGGCCGAAGGTGTTGATCTGCGTGCCGTCGGCAATTACAGAAGTTGAGCGCCGCGCCGTAACCGATGCCACGCGTCGCGCTGGCGCCGCCGACGCGCAGCTACTCGAGCAGCCGATGGCCGCCGCGATTGGCGCGGATCTTGCAATCAACGAACCCGTCGGCAACATGGTCATCGATATTGGTGGCGGAACTACCGAGACTGCGGTCATCAGCCTGGGCGGCATCGTCGCGCTCGAAGCGATTCGCGTTGGCAGTTTCGATATCGACGCTGCGATTCAAACGCACGTCCGCAAAGAACACGGTCTTGCAATTGGCGAACGCACGGCAGAGGAAATCAAAATCAGTATCGGCAGCGCGATCGCTACGCTTGAAGACCGCGACGCTGAGGTGCGCGGTCGCGACTTAGTAACAGGCTTGCCGAAAACTGTGTTGTTAACCGCGCAAGAGATTCGCGAAGCAATCGAAGATGTTGTTAAGCAAATGGTCGACTCGGTGATTCGCTGTCTCGCGACTTCACCTCCAGAACTATCGCAAGATTTTCTAACTCGCGGCATGTACCTAGTTGGCGGCGGCGCGTTGTTGCGCGGGCTTGCACAGCGCATCGAGCGCGACACCCAGGTGCCCGTGAATATGTCCGACGACCCGCTCGAGGCGGTCGTGCTTGGCGCGGGCCACTGCGTCGAAAACTTTGCCGCACTGAGGGGAATGTTCATGGAGTCGCGCCGCTAGGCCGACACCGATTCGTACTTATTTTTTAATAACGCGGATCAATCCTTCTTGCACCACAGTTACCAGCAATTCTCCGCCGCGCGAGAAAATTGATCCGCTCGCGAGACCGCGTGAGTTCGAGGTCGAAATCGATGCCTGGTCGTAGAGCATCCATTCGTCGGCGCGAAACGGTCGATGAAACCACATTGCGTGGTCAATACTGGCCATCTGCATGCTGCCGTCTGACCACGTCACGCCGTGTGGCAGCAAGGTGGTATCGAGCAGAGACATGTCGCTGGCATATGTAACGATGCAGGCGTGCAACACCTCGTCGTCCCCAAGCGTGCCGTCGGCGCGCAACCACACGCGTTGACCAAGGCTGCGCGCACCGCCGCGCGAGAACGGGTCGCTGTCTACGTAGCGCAGGTCGATCGGCCGCGGTCTCTCGTACCAACCGCCTAGTTTTTCTTTATGGGGCGCCATTCGCGTTGAAAAATCTGGCACCGACTCGGGGTCTGGCACGCCGGTTGGCATCGCGATGTGGTGCTCCAATCCCTGCTCACGATTTTGAAAACTCGACTGCAAGTTAAAGATTGCCTTGCCGTGCTGAATTGCCACGACTCGCCGTGTAGAAAAACTTTTGCCGTCGCGAATTCGGTCAACCTCGTAGAGAATTGGCACTCCTGGGTCGCCTGGCCGCAAAAAGTATGCGTGCAACGAGTGCACATGGCGGCCAGGCTCGTCGATCGTTCGCGCCGCCGCCACCAGCGCCTGGCCCGCAACCTGCCCGCCAAACACTCGCTGGCGGTCTTCGTCAGGCGACTGGCCGCGAAAGATGTTCTGCTCGATGGGTTCTAGATCGAGCAACTTGATCAGATCGTCCAGTGCGTTCGGGGTGGTGGTGGCCATGCATCCATGTTGCCATTAAACGCCCGGCAAATGGCGTGGGCTACGGTGTTTTTCTGTGACTACAACCACGCAGTCATTCCCCAAAGGATTCACATGGGGTACCGCGACCGCAGCCCATCAAGTTGAAGGCGGCAACACGAATAACGATTGGTGGGATTGGGAGCACCGGCCGGGCACGATATGCGCCGAGTCAAGCGGGGATGCCTGTGATCACTTTCACCGCTATCCCCAGGATATCGAGATGCTTGCCAAACTCGGTTTCGACAACTATCGCTTCAGCATCGAGTGGAGCCGTGTCGAACCAGACTTCGGCGAGTTCTCGACCAATTCTCTCGATCACTATCGACGCATGGTTGAGTGTTGTCGTCTCAATGGGATCACACCCGTCGTCACCTTGCACCACTTCACATCACCTAAATGGATTGCCGCCGCCGGTGGTTGGCTCAACCCCAACACAGCAGATCTATTCGCGCGTTTTTGTGATCGTGTAGTAAAGCATCTTGGATCTGACGTGGGCCGCTGGTGCACCATCAACGAACCAAACATGGTTTCGACGATCGGATACTTTCTCGGCAGGTTTCCGCCCGGCGAAACCGACCGAGGACTGCGAGAAAGGTGCAACCTTGTGTTTGTTGACGCGCACATCAAGGCGCGCGACGTGCTCAAGAGCGCAACGTCGGCGCCAGTTGGCATCACATTGGCGATGCAAGAGTTCTTGATTACGTCGGGCTTGTCGCCGCAAGACGAAGAACGGGCGCAGACTCGCCGCGCGAATGCCTGGGCCGGGCTCGAAGACCCGTTTCTCGAAGCCGCTCGCGGCGACGATTACTTCGGCGTGCAGACTTACACTCGGGAATATTTCGGTCCCGACGGCCGCGTCGCCCCGACCAGCGAAACGCGCACCACAATTATGGGCTACGAGTTCTGCCCAGAGTCTCTCGAAGGCTGCATCCGCCGTGCGTGGAATAAGACTGGTCACGTGCCGATTTTGGTCACCGAAAACGGCATCGCTACAACGCAAGACGGTGAGCGCATCGAGTATGTGCACGGCGCGCTGCAGGGCGTGTTGCGATGCCTGCACGACGGCATCGACGTGCGCGGTTACACGTACTGGAGCCTGCTCGACAACTTCGAGTGGGTGTACGGCTACAAGCCAACTTTTGGTCTCGTCGCCGTCGATCGCCAAACTCAACAGCGCACGACGAAGCCGAGCGCGCAATGGCTTGGCCAAATCGCCAAGGCCAATGTGCTCTTGCCGATCAACGGATGATTAATTTCGTGAACATCGACTCGGCGCTGCGCCAAATCGCCCTCGAGACAACTGGGTTCATGCCGTCCGAAGAGGGCGACGCGCTCTACGAAGCTGCCTGCGCGATCGGCTCCGTCAAACCCGGCCAAGTATTCGTCGAGATCGGCTCGTATTGTGGCCGCAGCACTGTTTGGCTCGGCGCCGCGGCGCGCGTCAAAAAAACAACCCTTTACGCGGTCGATCACCACGGCGGATCAGAAGAGAACCAACCAGGCTGGGAGTGGCACGATGCCTCTCTCGTCGATCCCTCGACCGGGCGACTGAACACATTGCCCCACTTTGAAAATACGATCAGCCGAGCCGGCCTGCAAGATGTTGTCTGCACTGTAGTCGGCGACTCGTCGCAGATCGCCGCTAGTTGGTCCAAGCCGATCGCGTTCTTATTTATCGATGGCGGCCACGGCGAGCAAGTTGCCCGCAACGATTACATCGGCTGGTCGAAGCACGTCATCGCTGGCGGCGTGCTGGCGATTCACGATGTGTTTGCAGAACCGAGTGATGGCGGGCAGGCGCCGTACGAGCAAATCTATCTGCCGGCGCTTGGAAGCGGTTTGTTTGTCGATGTTTCGGCGAAAGGTTCGCTGCGAGTCTTGCGCCGCGTTTAATCGATCACTGTTGAGGTGAGAAATAGTTTGCTTGCCGCGGTGATGTTGGCGATCGCGTCGGCAACCAAGATGACTGCGGCGCCCGTGTAGGCGCTGCTTTCGTCGGCGGGGAAGACAATGCGATTTGGATACACGATGCCCGTCAGGTACGAGCCGTCGTCGTTGCGGTGGGCGCGTGTCCATGACAGCAGCTCGCGGGCGGTGTCGATGTCGCCGATGGCGAGGTGGGCGATAGCGCATTCGGCGGTTTCGGCGGCGGTAACCCATTGTTCGTCGCTGACGCAACGTACGCCGCGTTGATCAATGACGAATTCATCCCACTGGCCCGCGAGGCGGTCTTTGGCGTCGGCGCCGGTGAGCGCGCCGGTGAGCGCGGGGTAGTACCAGTCCATCGCCCAACGTAATTTCGGTTCAAACGCGCTCAGGTCGGTGGCAATGATGTTGTCGATCGTGTCGGCGGCAGCACGCCACTCGGGTTGAGCCTCGCCGATAACCGCGCCGAGATTGGCGGCGCAGTGCAGCGCGTGGCGAATAGACGATGAACCCGTGAGTAGCGCGTAATCCCATGGCGATTCGTTGACCTCGCGGGCCCACAGAATGGTTCCGTCGTGGCGACGCATGCCGAGCACCCAGTCAATGGCGCGTTTTACTATCGGCCACATTTGGGTAATGAATACCTCATCGTGAGTGACCAACCAGTGATGCCACACGCCCGTGCCGATGTATGCGCAGACGTTTGTATCGAGTTTGTGATCTTCGATCGAGCCGTCGGGTAGATAGTAGTTATACCAACTGCCGTCCGGGCGCTGAGTTTCGGCGAGCCACTGGTAGGCGCGCCGCGAGTTTTCACTCAGGCCCATGGTGTCGAGAGCCATAGCTGTCTCGACGTGGTTCCACGGGTCGCAGTGCCCGTTGATGAACCACGGGATCATGCCGCTCGGCTGCTGCAACGCGGCAATCGAGTGCGCGGTACGCAGCAACTCGTCGCGAGTGATGATGCCGTCGAGTTGGTTGTTCATGACGCGGGCTTGTCTGAGTAAACGACGTAACTCTTGCCGAGCACGGGGCTGAGGACTTTGTCGAGGATTCGAGTCACTCGCGGGGCAGACGTGATGTCCCATTCAAGAAACTTTTTGTATGCGTTGACCAAACGGTTGTCTTCGCGGGCAGGTCCAACGGCGCAACGCAGCCACCAGTACGGCGAATGCAATCCATGGGCGCGGTGCGTGCCGCGCAGGGCAAGTCCCGCATCACGAATTTT
>JAYTUM010000116.1:0-1850 GCA_043744575.1 Acidimicrobiales bacterium
GCCCTGCGCCTGCTTCAAACCGAAGTTTTCGCTGGAGCCACGACTTGGTCCTTCGTTCCTTACGCGATCGTGATTGTGTTGTGCGCCGCAGTTGCCACCTATTCAGTCAGTCGCATCAACCGCGACTCGTTGCGTCAAGGGAGCGTCCGATGAGCGACTCTGAAAAGATCACTCGCGAGCACCTCGAAAACAAGTTTCAAGCGTTCCAACAAGATCTTCAAGGCAAGGTCGCCGACAAAAAGGGTTCGCTTAAGACAATCGCTTCAGTTGCCGGGTTCGTCGTGGTATTACTGGCCTATTCGACCGGTCGTCGCGGCGGACGCAAGCGCCGCAGCGTTGTCGAAATTCGACGGGGGTAGTCGTGTTCGCGCCAAAACGTTGGGGACGACTGTGGCTGGCGATCGTAATTTTCAAAATTATTCGTTCGATGCAGTCGAGGCGCACGGAAACGACCAGAAGGACGATTGAAGAGGGCCAAGTTTTGGTTATTTCGAACAAAAGGACTCGCTGAACCTTGAGTTCTTGGCGCACGAAGTTTGAGTACGGCGACAAGGTCTTGCTGATCGACTCTAAAAAAAGGCGTTACCTGGTGACGTTGAAGGTGGCTGGCGAGTTTCACAGCCATTCGGGTTTCGTCTCCCATGCCAACATCGTCGGATCGTCTGAGGGCGTCGTACTGTATTCGACCAAGGGCAGTGCCTACTCGGCGCTGCGCCCGACGCTAGAGGATTTTGTGATCGAGATGCCTCGCGGCGCGCAGGTTATCTATCCGAAGGATCTTGCTCCAATCTGTATGATCGCCGACATTGGCCCGGGCGTTAAGGTATTTGAGTCGGGCGTCGGCTCGGGTGCCCTGTCGATGACAATGTTGCGTTATGGCGCCGAAATCGTCGGCTACGAATTGCGCGAAGACTTTGCCAATAGGGCGAGGACTAACGTGCGCTCGTTTCTTGGCGAGGAGGCCTTAAGCCGTTACAGCGTGCAGTTGCGCGACTGCTACGAGGGGATTGACGAGACCGGCTTTGACAGAATGGTGTTGGATTTGCCAGAGCCGTGGCGAGTGGTGCCACTAGCCGAGAAAGCACTAAGGCGCGGCGCGCTGTTCGTGGCCTACACGCCAAGCATTACTCAAGCCGTTCAAGTTCGCTCTGCCTTCGGCGGTCTATGGCTTGATGCCCGAACGCTCGAGGTGTTGCACCGCACGTGGCACATCGAGGGGCAATCCGTACGTCCCGATCATCGGATGGTGGCGCACACTGGATTCTTGACCGTGGCGCGATTCGTCGGGGCAGAGATTGCCGACGAGGCCTAACTAATTTGGGCCGAATTACGGCTCGATAAAAATGCACTCTCCAGGGCACTCTTCGGCGGATTCAATGACTCCGTCCATTTGTGCATCAGAAAACTCCGCCATGCCCTCGGCACCCTGGGCGTTGCCCTTGGCGGTCGCGAAAATTTTGTCCTTCTCGCGCACGTAGGCTAGGCCATCGTCGAGCAAAGTAAAAACATCTGGTGCGATCTCTTCGCAGATGCCGTCTCCTGTGCAGAGGTCCTGATCAATCCAAACTCTCATCTGCTGTCGCTCCTTTAAATTACGCTCAATCGCATCGTCACCTGTATAACGCACCTAAACCGTCCTTTACGATACACGCCAACGACGCCAAAGTCAGAACTTTCAGACCTTTTAGATCACTAAGGATTTGTGGCTTAACTCGCTCCTAAGACGCGGTACTGCTAGACAAAGAGAGATCAATCGGTTTTAACCGGAGGTGACATATGACAAGCGAACCCGAGACCCGCAACAGCGTGCAGAAAATCAGAGATTTAGAAGAGTGCCTAGTCGAGGCCAA
>JAYTUM010000117.1:0-7073 GCA_043744575.1 Acidimicrobiales bacterium
GCGATTTGCAGGCCCAGTGCCCAGAAGTCGACGCCGTGCGTTGGCGAAAAAATCGGGCCAGAATTTGGCGCGTACATGAACCAACCGCCGTCGGCGGCGCCGCCCAAGAACCACGACAGGTTAACGAAAATACCGCCTGACAAGAGGCACCAAAATCCGAACGCATTGAGGCGTGGAAATGCCACGTCGCGGGCGCCGATTTGCAATGGTACGAAATAGTTAGCGAACGCCGCGGCCATTGGCATGACGAATAGAAACACCATCGTGGTGGCGTGCATGGTGAACATCTGGTTGTAGATATCGGCGTTAAGAACCTTGCCATTCGGCGCCGCAAGTTGCAGGCGAATCAATAGCGCTTCCACACCACCGACGATGAAAAAAAACATTGCCGTGACGCCGTACATGATTCCAAGTTTTTTATGGTCAACCGTGAATACCCAGGATTTCCAGCCGGTTGTCGATACCGGGCGACGCAACACGCCGAATGTCGACGCCGCTGTAACTGGCGCACTGACAATCGGCACTGCTACCTGTGTTGCTGGACGCTCAATGATGGCCATCGTGATCTCCGGTTAATGTCTCGTCACCAAATAGGCAACGAGCTTGTCGATATCTGACTCTGAGAGACCAAGGTATGGCATGCCGCGATACTTGCCGCCGGTCGCTGTAAGTAGTTCTGGGTTTGCATACATCGGCTTCATCGCTGGAGCATTACGCAACCATGCTCGCAACGCCGACTGGTTAAGGCAGTCTTCGGTCACGCCGGCGAGATATTTTTCGCCAAACGAGGCCGAGTCTGCGCCCCACACTTGCTCGCGACACGATGGCTTAGCAAGATCAAACATGGCGCCGGCGAACGTATTACGCGTCATCAGATGGGTCAGGTTTGGCGCCGCTCCAGACCAAACGTTTTCGTCAGGCGCCGCAATTGCCGGCGTGCCATCAGCACGCTTAATGCCATTGACCTGGTGACAGCGAATACACTGGTTCAAGAACACGGCCTCACCCTCTTTGGCCAGCGTGCCATCTAGAGGCGAAACATATAGAGCCTGCTGAGCGGCCACCCACTTGGCGAAGTCTTCCTTGCTCAAGGCGATCGCCTCCATGCGCATATTGGCATGCGAGAGACCACAGAACTCGGTGCATTGGCCAGCGTATATGCCTGGCTTGTCGGCCTCGATTCGGTTCGTCTGCACACGACCGGGCACAGCGTCGCGTTTTCCGTTCAATGCGGGGATCCAGTAGGAGTGGATTACATCGCGGCTGGTTTGGCGCAGCAAGACTTTGGTGCCAATCGGGATGACAAGTTGGCCAGAGGTAATGATCGGCTCAGTGATGCCGAACTCGCTTTGTGCCGGATAGTCGTACTCCCACCACCACTGCTGACCGGTGACGTTGATGATCATCTCGGTGTCGCTCGTCTTCGCCAAGTCGAACACCGTGCGGAACGTAAAAATACCGACTACTGCGAGGATCAGCGCGGGAATGATCGTGAGCGTAATTTCAAGCGCCGGATTTCCGTGAGACTGATGCGGAATAGCTTGGCCGCGGTCGCGATATTTGAATACCGCGTAGCCAACGGCTACGAACACAATCACGCCGATGATGCCCGCGACCGCGAACACGGGCTTTTGCAGGTTGTCGATCTTCTGAGCGTTTGGGCCCCTCGGTTGCCAGGTGTCTTGTGGCGCGTTCTTGGCGCAGCCTGCCAACGCCAGGAGCACGCCACTGGCGAGAACCCCGTTGCGGACACGGTTGAGCACGTTTGAAATCCTATTCACTGGGCTTGGAAAACCGTGTGGCGTGCTGCGGTGATTCACGGCACCACCAGATCAATGCTCTGGTCATCGACACCAGCAACGGTAAAGGAATACGGACCGTTCGAATTTGACGGCTTGGAGATCGTCAGTGTCAGAAGCTGCTCGCCGCCAGTGTCAGTAAGTTGTGTGCAGACCAGCACGTCTTCGGTGACATCGGCTGTTACCTTGCGCTTGCCGAGGTGGGCCACAAGGCGCACGCGCTCGGCGTCGAAGTTTCTAAAAATGATGCTCGAAGGAGTAGAACTTGGAATTGTGATCGTGTCCTGAATTCCCGCAATACCCTGCACCTGCGCCGTCAGTTTGCCATCTTCAAAGTTGACCGTGGCAATTACGCCGCTCCTCGAAGAAATCGTCTGCGAGGCACCCTTGTCGCCGTGGCTCGAGGGTTCTGGCCCGCATTCACGAGACTCATAGTGATTTTCTTCGGCGGCGGCAACAAGTTCTGACCGATTACCGAAACTGGCACCACCGATTCCGGCAGCCAGGAGCCCGACAGCAGCCATAACGCAAATTGCCGTGACGAGACCGCGCTTCAACGTGGAGCGAAAAGCGAACAATACGCCACCCAACAACACGAGCGTACCGATAGCGATGAAAAGCGCCGCGCCGAGGTCTTTGTTAACTGCCAGCATCACCTTCGAGAAACTGAAGATTACGACTCCAAGACCGACAACTGCGAGTATTGGAAACTCGATTGGGTTGAGCAGCCTCTTGCGCGCCGCATTGTTAAAGTCTGCATCGGAAGACGCGCCCTCGCTCCAGGACAGCACCGACCACTCGACGAGCGCGGCAAACAATACAACAATGCCCAAGATGAACACGAGCGAGTTCGTAATCGTTCCGAATAGAACCATGGCCGCGCCGACCGAGGCGATCAGTGGCCACATACTCGATGTCGGGGCCGCACGACCCAGGCTTGCTGCAGCGCCGGTTTCGGATTCGCCGTCGCGTACCGAAATGATCACTCCGGCGATCAGACTTAGTGTTGCGAACAAACCCAACAAGGCCGTTGCCGCAAGCGCCGCCGGATTCACATAGAACATCGAAGTCGCAAACGCGACGACGGCCAACACCGCGACGCCGAGTAGGTACTTCGAAATATTTTTAAACATGTAAAGCTCTATTTCTGCACGTAGACGACGAACCACATTGCTGTAAATGCGGCGGTGAGTACATACCAATACATAGCGTGAGCGCTCATCACGTGATGATCGCTGACGCGTCCCGCGAGCGAACGGAACAAGGCAACGACGCTGTAAACGACACCGCTCGCCAGCAGCGCCAGCATCGAACCGGTGACCGTATAGAACATCGTTTGATAGGCGCCGTCTCGTAGAACGAGTTCCATTTGCAGATACACGGCAACTTGGGCGTTTATCGCGGCTACGCCGAGCATCGCTACGATCCCCAGCGCCAAAGACGCGTGAGCAGAGTCGTTGCGGCGGGCGGCATACGTTGCCCACTGGGCAATTACACATGCCATTACCAATGTGATGAGCATCGTGTTAGCGGCCACCTCAGGGATTTTTAAATCGACTGGCAACCAGTCGCGCAGCATCTTCGTGCCGCTGGTTGAAGCACGAAGAGGGGCGGCATCTCGGAACTTCAACCACGTCGCGAGCATTCCGAACATAAGCATTAGCGCCGCACCCGACGCGGCGGCCGTCGCCACGCGAATCTGGTTGGGTTCGGCCCGATGCGGCGGAGTGGCCAAAATATTTGTCATCGCTGCACCCCGACTGTTTTTACCGGTCTGAGAACGGCCATCGTAAAGAGAATGACTACAACAATCATCAATGCGTGACCGGCACTTGATGCCGCGTTCCACAACGCGTGCGGACCTGCGTAGTCGAAGTCAGAAACGGAGTCGCCGACCTGATCCGCAAAGCCGGCGATGTAATAAGGAAGTGCAGCCAGAACAGTGGCCATGAACCCAGCCACGCCAAGAGTGATTACGACACTGTCGGGCAAAGACTTACCATTCAGTTCGCTACCCCAATGGGCGATCGCCCCGATGGCCACCAACACCATGCCGTAACCGATGTACACCGAAGCGCCCTCAGAAAATACCGTGCCAGAAAGTTTTGTTGACGAGATCATTTGTGCTGCATTGCCGAGCATGCCAGTCAGCACCATGCCCACGCCCAATAAAGCCGGTACCAGCGGTGCGTGTAAACTTGGCGAGTTCAATTTGAATGTCAACATTGATACACCCAAAACAATCAAGATGCCCAGAATGGGCAGCGACGTGAACAGCGCAAACGGAACAACGCTCGCGAGTTTGTCGCCCAGCGTGCCAGAAAACTCAAAGGAATGTTGCGTCCGGGTTACCGCGCCTAACAGTGCAGTCGACATTACCCCAACTCCTAGATATGCGGCGTTACGCAATGGCGACTTCATGCGGCCATTGACCGATGCCACTTCGGCAATAACGCCGAGCACGGGAATGGCGTAGATCAAAATCTGCGGCGCAGCAAACAGGTCGCCCACCCACTTGTCAATGCCGTAGTTGCCGCCGAAGACTAGGCGACCAAAGTGGTGATCGACAGCCACGTAGATAATTGAACCGAGATGCACTGGCAGCGTGACAATCAGACCGATCGCACCGACCAGCGCCGACCATGCATAAACTGGCGTTTGCGAGATTGGAACGCTCGCTGAGCGCGAGGCAACGACTGTTGTGGCGACGCATATTGCCCCGACTATTAGGCCGACCACGACGAGTGCCACGCCAAGGAGATAGGCGTCGACCATCTTGGCGTTGCCGCCAGACGGCCCGCCGTTAGCAATGATTGAGTAGATGACGGCCGCGGCGCCAATGAGCCAGGAATAGAAACCGAACAACGCCAGCCGAGCGAAAGCAACTGTCTGCGCACCAACCTGCTGGGGAACAATGGCGATGCTGAGACCAACGAACAACGGCGCCATTACCAAGACCGCGAGGCCCGTGCGAACAAATGCGAACAGTTGAACGATGCTGTCTGCGTCAAGAATTGACGACCCGGAGTCAATGCGTTCGACGCCGAGCGCAACGGCGGCGCCAACTACCCCTAATAAACATAAGAATGAACCGCGCATGAACAAGCGTCCAACGCGCTTGTGGTCAGTTGTGATGACCCACGCGGTCGCACCACTCAGAGATATTGCAGTCATAGTCGGTTACGAGACTAACAATTCGCGGGTCTCGGCCCTGAACTTCATCGACACGAATATCAAATCAGCGAACAAAGACATCTACGGTCACAGCCACGAAGAGCACGGAGACATACGAGATCGAGAACGAAAAAAGTCGCATCGAGCGAGCCTCGCTCGGGTCGCGACCGAGGCGAACGGTTCCGATGACAAATGCCACTCCAAATACTGCCGCTGTAATTCCGTAAACCCAGCCCATACCGGCCACCGGGATCAGGACCAAGCTGGTGGCCAGCAGCACAACCGAGTAAATAACCATGCTGCGAATCGTCTCTTGCAGCGACGCCACCACTGGCAGCATTGGCACGCCCGCCGCCCGATAGTCGTCTGTGTGGCGAATTGCCAGCGCCCAAAAATGCGGTGGAGTCCAAAAGAAAATAACTAAAAACAGGATTACTGGGGCCCAGGCCAAAGAGTCTGTGACCGCTGCCCAGCCGACCAGAACGGGCACAGCGCCAGCCGCACCGCCGATCACGATGTTGTGTTTGCTCGAGCGCTTCAACCACAACGAGTAGACGAACACGTAAAACAGCGTGGCGCTGAGCGCCAGGCAGGCGGCCAGCACGTTAGCGCCAATTGCCAATACAGCAAAGGCGACAACCTCTAGCGTGATGGCAAATACGAGCGCCGACTTTGGGGTGACAGCGCCAGTCACGAGCGGCCGCCCCTGGGTGCGAACCATAAGTTTGTCGATGTCGCGATCGATATACATATTTATGGCGTTGGCACCTCCCGCAGCCAAGGTGCCGCCGATCATGGTGATCACCATCAGCGAAAGTGACGGCCAGCCCGACTGGGCCAGCACCATCGTCGGGATCGTGGTAACAAGCAACAATTCGATGATGCGCGGCTTGGTCAGCGCAATGTATGCACCAACGCGACCGCGCGAAGAATTTGTGACACCCGACGACGGGCCGTGACCAAAAAATTTCGTCGTGATTCGTGATGGAACAACTGGTCTAACTCCGAGGGCCACCGTTTCAGGCTACGGCGATTGTTGTGCCCTAGCCAATCACGGCGCCTTTTAGTGGCTTGGTGTGCAATTTCTCACGGCACAATAGAGACGTGGCCAGCACCGATGTCGCCCCCGTAGTGGTGGATTTACCAGGCACCGACGAGACAACCTCTCCAGACCATCCGTGGATCGTGATCGTCTGGAACGACCCGATCAACTTGATGTCGTACGTCACCTTCGTGTTGCAAAAACTGTTCGGGTACAGCCGCGAAAAGGCGACCGCGTTGATGCTCGACGTGCACCACAAAGGCCGCGCCGTGGTTTCGACTGGCGAACGCGAACACGCCGAGATTGACGTCTATCGGTTGCACGAGCACGGGTTATGGGCGACGATGCAAAAAGATTCTGCCTCCTGATGTCCCGCAGCAAAAATGGTCCCGTTCGAGTCGGCCGCGACGGCACGTACCTGCTGTGCATCGACAGCGCTGACCGTTTGTCGTTGCGAAAACTGCTGGGCGAATTGCGCGACACATTGGTCGCCGACTCTGCCGCCAACAATCTCGAGAGTGAAAATCTGCGACGCCTGTTTCCTGCCGCGTATCACCAAGACCCTCAACTAGACGAGGAGTATCAGCGGCTGATGAAAAGCGACCTGCTGGCTTCGCGTCTTGACTCGCTAAACGCGACAAATGAAGCCCTCGATCGCACCCCCGACGACGACAAGGTCGTTTTGACCCCCCACGAGCTGGATGTTTTTACGCGCTCGATAAACAATTTGCGTCTGGTTATCGGCACGATACTCGATGTTCAAGAAAACCAAGACTCCAGCGCAGATGATTTCGATGACCACCTCGAAGATGATGATCCGGCGCGGCTGCATTATCACCTTTACTCGTATTTGGGCTGGTTGCTCGGCTGGGCTGTTGACGCTCAGATGATCGCCCTCGAGGCCGAGTAATTCGGCGCATCGCTTGGGCAACGAAACATCAGGGGGATTTTACACCGTTAACTGCTAGATTTTTAGGGCTCTCTCAACAGAACATTCGTCCATGCCCCCATCGTCTAGTGGCCTAGGACACCACCCTTTCAAGGTGGCGGCACGGGTT
>JAYTUM010000118.1:0-1842 GCA_043744575.1 Acidimicrobiales bacterium
GGAATCGGCAACGGAATCGGCAACGGCGACAACACGTTTGATCTGGCCCAGCCATGGCGTCGCGTGCGAATGATTGACCTCGCAAGCGAAGCAGTCGGCGAAACGCTGCACCCTTCGCAACCAGTCGAAGACGTGCGCGCGATTGCCGCCAGGCACGGCGTCAAGACAGAACCGCGGTGGGGGTCCGGCCGCATCATCGAAGAGATTTTCGCCGACAAGGCCGAGTCGGCGCTGATCCACCCGACCTTTGTTACGGGCCACCCGGTCGAGATCTCTCCCCTGGCCCGGGCAGACCGCAACGACCCGCACCTCACCGAGCGCTTTGAGCTATTTGTCGGAGCGCGCGAGCTCGCCAACGGCTTCACCGAATTAATTGACCCGATCGAGCAACGCAGGCGATTCGAAGACGAACAAAAGGCGCGCGACGCCGGCGACATCGGCGCCGGCAGCGTCGACGAAGACTATTTGCGTGCACTCGAGTACGGCATGCCGCCGACCGCAGGCCTTGGCATCGGCATCGATCGCTTGGTGATGTTGCTCGCTGGCGCTGGTTCAATTAAAGATGTGATCCTGTTTCCAACTCTGCGCCCAGAGGTGCTGTAGTAGTGGCCGGCGCAACAACTTCGGCGTGGGGCGTGGGAATTGCCACGATCGCCGCGGATGGCACCGTGCTCGATGTCTTCTACCGCCACCTTGGCATCGGGGCTGGGGTGCCGAGCGGCACGCCGACCGAATCAGAGTCACGCGCCGACGATCGCCGCGGTGTCGCGCTCGTGCCGACCAGCGTCGTCATCGACACCACGGCGGCACCGCAAAGCGCGCAGGACGTCTATCTGCGCCTGCACCTGTTATCGCACCGCCTGGCCGCGCCGCGCACGCTCAACCTCGACGGCATCTTCGGCTTGCTCGCCAACGTGGCGTGGACGTCACTCGGCCCTGTCGCAATCGAGGCGCTCGAAGATGTGCGCTACAACCAAATCAAGCACGGCCAGCACCTCACCGTGCACGGCATCGACAAGTTTCCGCGCATGACCGACTACGTTGCGCCCAGCGGAGTGCGCATCGCCGACGCCAGTCGCGTGCGCCTCGGCGCACACCTCGCCAGCGGCACCACAGTGATGCACGAAGGTTTCTGCAATTTCAATGCGGGTACGCTCGGTGCCTCGATGGTCGAGGGCCGCATCTCTGCGGGCGTTATCGTCGGCGAAGGCACCGACATCGGTGGCAGCGCATCAATTCAAGGCACGCTCTCTGGTGGCGGCAAGGAAATGATCACGATTGGCGAAAGGTGTCTGCTCGGCGCCAACAGCGGCCTGGGCATCTCGCTAGGCAACGATTGCATAATAGAGGCGGGCCTATATGTAACCGCCGGAACACAGGTCAAGCTGCCGGATGGCCAGGTCGTCAAGGCACGCGAACTCTCTGGCGCCAATTCGTTACTGTTTCGCCGCAACAGCCAGTCGGGCGCAGTCGAAGTCGTCAATCGCAGCGGTGGTTGGGGCGGCCTCAATTCGGTGTTGCACAAGAACTAGGAAACCGTGTTGATGTCGTTTGACGAATTTTCAGAACTGGTGATTGCCCGACGCACCGATTTGGTGATGGATCAGGAGCGCAGCGTGGACATTCAACTGGTGGAGAAACTATGCACAGTGGCAGCCTGGGCACCTAACCATCAAAAGACGTGGCCCTGGCTGTTCGGCGTTTTCACCGGCGATGGCCGCCGCGCCTTGGGTGAAGTCACCGCCGAGGCGATGCAGGCGCGCGGGGACGCCGAACAAAAGGTCACTAAGACGCGCACAAAATACTTGCGCTCGCCCGTGTTGCTCGTGGTCGGCACAGCGC
>JAYTUM010000119.1:0-1828 GCA_043744575.1 Acidimicrobiales bacterium
ACCAGTTGCGCAAGGCCAACCCGCTTGTGATCTTCGAGCCGGTCAACCGCGCCGCCGTGTGCAAGTACATGAAGATGATCACGCCAGAAAAATTGCTGCGCTCGCTGCAAGACGGCACTGATGTTGTCGACGTGCCGCGCGGGATCGCCGACAGGGCGCGACTCTCGGTCGAGCGCATGATCGCGATCGGTACGCCTTCGCGGACAGCCGAATAGACGGCGGGCGAATGAATATGGGCCGCACCGCCGAACACGAAGTCGCCCTGCCGATGCGGTTGAACGCGCCAGTAGTTTCTTGGAGCCGCGACGTCGACGTGGTGGTGCTCGGGTCTGGTGCCGCGGGCCTGGCCGCCGCGCTCGCCGCGCGGCCCGTGCGCAAGGTGTTGCTGATCACCAAAGACTCACTCGACGCGGGCAGCACGGCGTGGGCGCAGGGCGGTCTCGCCGCAGTATTCGACCCTAGCGACACCTATGCCGAACACGTGCGCGACACGCTCGGCGCCGGCGCCGGGTTGTGCGATCTACAAGCCGTCGAGTTGCTCGTTCGGGAGGCGCCAACAGCGATTAACTACCTCGAAAAACTTGGTGCGGCTTTTGACCCGGGTCTCAACGGCGAGCGGGCTCTCACGCGCGAGGGTGGTCACAGTCATTCGCGAATCGTGCACGCTGGTGGCGATCAATCTGGCGCCGAGATACAGCGTACGCTCGACATCAATGCGATCAATGCCGGCGTTGAAGTGCTCGAACATACTTTTGCGCTCGATCTCGAATTTGGCGTTGCCCCGAACACGAAGCGTAGGCAAGTGGCGGGCGTGCGTGTGGCGTTGCTCAACGGCGACGGCACGGTCAGAAACGTCGGCCTGATCACTGCGCGCGCCGTCGTGATTGCTACTGGCGGCTACGGCCAGGTCTTCGCTTCGACATCGAACCCCGCAGCGGTAACGGGCGACGGCCACGCGCTGGCGTTGCGCGCTGGTCTGCACCTCAGCGATCTCGAGTTCGTGCAGTTTCACCCGACCGTGTTGTGGCAAGACGCCGGTTTGACGCAACAGCAGATGCTGATCAGCGAGGCGGTGCGCGGCGAGGGCGCAATTTTGTACGACGCGGCAGGCGAGCGCATCATGCAAGGAGTGCACCCGCAAGAAGATCTAGCGCCGCGCGACGTCGTCGCCGCCGCGATTAGCGCGCGCATGGCCGAGGCGCCCGCAGGCGTTGACGATCATGTGTTTCTAGATGCCACCAAAATCGGGGCGCGATTCGTCGAGCGCTTTCCATTCATCACGAAGGCGTGCAACGCGAGCGGCATCGATCCACTCACGCAACGAATACCCGTTGCGCCAGCCGCTCATTACACGTGCGGCGGCATCGACTCAGACATGGACGGCGTCACCGAGGTGATCGGCCTGTTTGCCGTCGGCGAGGTTGCCTTCACGGGCGTGCACGGCGCCAATCGCCTGGCTTCGAACTCGCTAACAGAAAGCCTCGTGGTGGGCACGCGCGTCGGGCGCAACTTGGCGTGGCAGTTGCCGACGAAAGTTGAGCCAGCGGTAATTCGTGAGCAAGACCAAGTCGGCTTACTCGACGACTCGTTGCGGGCATCTGTGCGCACCGTGATGTCGCGCCACATTGGCGTGTTGCGCAGGCCAGACGGTTTGCAACAAGCGATCGAGGCGCTCGACGTCATCGCCGAGAAGATTGACGCGACGACGCCAGCGACGCGGCGCAACTTTGAGGCCACGAATATTTTGACGGTGGCCACCGCCGTGGCGATATCGGCGGCAACGCGTAGCGAAAGCCGCGGGTGCCACCGCCGCACCGATGTGACCACG
>JAYTUM010000120.1:0-6918 GCA_043744575.1 Acidimicrobiales bacterium
AACGAATCGCGGCAGCGGCAGCTCCGAATCAGGCGAAAACAATTTCGCTCGCCGATCACCGTGGCTCGGCCAGGTGTCGCGAAACTGCACGCTCGTATCGGCGCCGCGCACGGTGGAATCGAGCGGCATAGCACTTTCGATCAGCTCCGAAATTCGCCCTGCGGATGCGTCGAATTCATCTGCGGGTAGACCGAGAGCGGCAGCCAACCGCGACGCGAACTGGTTATTGCTTAGCGACTCACCGACGGGCGCGATTGCGGCCACGTTGCGCTGCGCGGTGAACGAGCCGTACGAGCCGACTACATCGGCAACTTCAAAATGTGTAGTCGCGGGCAAGACAATGTCGGCGTACATCGCGGTATCAGTCATCACTTGATCGAGCACGACCGTAAATACCTCGTCGCGAGCCAAGCCATCGAGCATGCCGCGCTGATCGACGGCCGTAACTGCGGGGTTTGCACCCTGAATCACGAGAACTTTGGCGGGCACGTGCCACGCATCGGGTACACCGCGCAAGACACGCCCGACATGATTCATGTTGATCTTGTTCATTGTTGGTCGCGCTACACCCGCAGGCCACTGCGCAACCAAGGGCGCACGCCAAAGTCCAGACGCCGAAGTTGATCCGAGCACTCCGCTACCGAGCACACCAAAGTTGCCAGACAGCGACCACATCGAGTGCGCTGCGACGTGAGCGCTGCCGCCGTTGCGATTGCGCTCCATCCCCCACCCAACTCGCAGCATCGCGGGCCGAATCGTGGCGATCAACTTTGCGAGTCGCATGATGTCGTCAGAAGGCACATCGCAAACTTCGCTGGCTCGTTCGATCGTCCATTCCTCGGCGGCAGAAATGAACTCGGCCGCACCGCTCGTGTGCTGATCAACGAACTTTGAGTCGACCCCACCGTTATGCACCAGCCATCTCGCCAGCGCGTACGCCAGGACGACATCGGTGCCCGGGCGCACCGCCAAGTGCAAATCGGCGCGCGATGCTGCGGTCGTCTTGCGCGGGTCGATTACAACAACTTGCGCGCCGGTCGCGCGGGCCTTGTTCAACAAAGCCAAAAAGTGCGTACCAGTGATTCCCGGGTTCGCTCCCCACACGATAACGAGTCGTGAGTGCAAAACATCGAGCGGATCCGTCGACAACATCTTGCCGTAGACCTGTTTCCAGGCCGCGGCAAATGTTCCCGCGCAGACCGTGTGCTCGATCTCTGGGCATCCAAGTCGCTCGAACAGGTGCGGAGTCAAAAAATTTGATTCAAGTTTGCCAGCAGAAGAGTTGTATAAAAACGGCAACACGCTGTCCGGCCCGTGCACCGCAATCGCGCCTCGGATGCGCTCGGCAATAATTCCAATTGCCTCGTCCCATGTTGCGGCGCGAAACTCGCCAGACCCCTTAAGGCCGACCCGAACGAGCGGCGTCATCACTCGTTCGGCCGAGTACACGCGCTTGGCGTGGTGCTTTACTTTCTTGCAGATCCAACCGTCTGTGAGCTTGTTCTCGCTCTGCTCGGGCGGCGCGGCGTCGATCTTTGTGATTCGCCCCGCATCCACCGTGACCTCAAGCGAACAAGTGTCGGGGCAATCGAGTGGGCACGCCGTGATCACCTTCATCGCGGGTTTTCCGGCGTTTCCAAATCACTGAAGCGGTCAATGTTGCGCAACTGGGGGAAGCCCGCCCACCAAATGCCGACGACCCCGATGGTGGCAATTCCGCCACCGATCACAGCGGCGGGTATGCCGAACGCCTGTGACGCCAGGCCAGACTCGAACGCGCCAAGTTCGTTGGTTGCGCCAATGAAGACGTTCTCTACCGCATTTACGCGACCCCGTTTGTCGTCTGGTGTCACGAGTGGCGCTATCGAGCCGCGCACGAACACGCTAACCATGTCGGCGGCGCTCAAGATTAATACGGCAAGAAACGCAACAACATACGAAGACGTCATACCGAGAACAATAGTGCCGGCACCAAACACGCCAACGGCGACGAGCAGCATCCGCCCAACGTTTCGCCGCAGCGGCTTAATCGCCAAAAATCCTGCCATTGCGGCTGCCCCAATGCCAGCCGAGGCGCGCAGCCATCCGTAGGCGATGTCACCAACGTGCAGCCGTGTCTCGGCAATCGCCGGCAGCAAGGCAATTGCGCCACCAAACAAAACCGCGAACAAGTCGAGCGAGATTACGGCAAGAAGTATCGGTGTGCGACGAATGAAGTGCAGTCCTTCAAATGCGGAGTGCAGGGTCGGCTTCTCGGCTTCACTGCGAACAATTGGCGCGCTAACGAACTGCACGCGCAAAATACCGATTATTCCGAACACAATTAACACAGACGTCGTGCCGTAAGCGACGCCGGGGTGAACGCTGTACAAGAATCCGGATACTGCGGGACCAAAGATCATCGCCGATGTCCAGACCATCGAAGACAGCGCGACGACCGGCGGCAGCCCGCCCTCTGGCGCCACCATCGGCGTCATCGACCGAGTGGCTGGCGACAAAAACGCGCGCGACGATCCGAAAAATACCGCGATTATGAAAATTGGCCAGACCGCGGTCGGCTCAGTGAACGCATACAGACACAGTGCGACAGAGCACAGCAGTTCGCCGCTGAGCGCAATGGCAGCAACGTACTTTCTATTGTAACGATCGGACACGCTTCCACTTATAAATACGAACAGGACGATCGGTATGAACTCGGCGAAACCCAGCCAGCCGATGTCGATGGCGCGGCCAGTGATGTCAAATATCTGCTTGCCCAGCGTTGCCGCCTGCAGCATTACCCCTATATAGAACGACAGGCTGCTGCCCAACAGTCGTCGCACCGATGGCACGCGTAACACTTCGCGAGCCGTGAGTTGCTTGGGCACCAGTGCGTCATTCACGTCTCAACTACCCTAACTAGGGGCGCGCATCCGTGACGAGCGCATAATCAGAATGGGGACATCGTGAACCAAATCGCCGAGCAGACGCAGTGGGTTGACGCACTCGGACAGGCTGAACTTGTGCGCAGCGGCGCCGTTTCGGCTTCCGAGTTGCTCGAGGGCGCCATCGAACGCGTCGCCGAGATCAACCCCAAACTAAACGCGCTCAATATCACGTGGTTCGACCACGCCCGTGACATTGCGCGCGCCCTTGACGCCGAGATCAACCCAGATTTAGCGCAACCATTTCGCGGCGTGCCGTTCGTTCTCAAAGACTTGGGCGCCCCTTATGCCGGTCAGCACATGAGCAACGGCAACATCGCCCTCAAGAACGCCAACTACATCTGGCCTGTCAGTACAGAACTCGTAAATCGATATGTCGCCGCCGGTCTAGTTACTATCGGTCGCGGCATCAGCCCAGAGTTCGGCAGCGTGCCGACGACCGAGCCGCTGGCTTGGGGACCAACACGAAATCCATACGACTTAAGCCGAATCGCTGGCGGATCTAGCGGCGGCAGCGCCGCGGCCGTTGCGGCGGGCCTCGTGTCGATCGCGCACGCCAGCGACGGCGGCGGCTCGATTCGCATTCCAGCTTCGTGTTGCGGGTTAGTCGGGCTCAAAGTTAGTCAGGGTCGAATCACAGGGGCGCCGTTTCGCGACGAAACAAATTTGAGCGTCGAGAATTGCGTCTCGCGCACTGTGCGCGACTCCGCGGCCCTTCTCGATGCGACTTGCGGGCCTGGCGTCGGCGACCGAATGATCGCCCCCGCGCCCTTGCGTTCGTATTTGAGCGAGGTTGGTGCGCCTGTCGAGAAACTGCGCATCGGAATTTTGGATCACAACCCTGTCGCAGTAGCAACCGCAGGCGCCGTCGACCAAGACTGCATAGATGGCGTAAACGAGACGGCAAAACTGCTCGAGTCGCTCGGCCACACGGTCGAATTTGCCTGGCCCGAAGCACTCGAGGACACAGATTCGCCGCGCAGGTTTTCGGCGCTATGGTCTACGAATATGTCGGTCGCCCGCGAGGGCGTTGCCGCGATACTTGGGCGCGCGGTGACGATTGACGATTTCGAGTTGATGAACTGGACCATGGCGGAGTTCGCCAAAAGCATGACCGCCACCGACTACGCGCTAGCAGTCAACGCCACAACTGTATACCGACGCAAGATTGCTCAGTGGTGGTCCGACGGATGGGACATTTTGGTAACGCCAACCCTCGCTCGCGTACCCCTAAAACTCGGCACGATCGCCAACGACGCCGCTCAACCGATGCGCGCCTCGACGGTCTCAGCAGACTTCTGCGCCTTCACGCCGCCGTATAACACCAGCGGCCAGCCTGCAATTTCGCTGCCATTGCACTGGACAACTTCTGGTCTGCCAGTCGGAATCCAGTTCGTCGCCGGTTATGGCCGTGAAGACGTGTTGATCAGGCTCGCTGCGCAACTCGAAACCGCGCGCCCTTGGTCGCACCACAAACCGAATTTCGCCGCTGGGCTGTAACTATTCGGCGATGACGCCCCGCGAGGTATCGATTCGCAGACCGACCACTTCGTCGGCGCGCACCGTCACATCTCGCGACATAACCAGAGCGCCGACCACTAAGCCACCGGGCAACGTCACGCGCACGACCGTTGTCGAGCCGCCGAACAGCACCGTGTTCACCGTTGCACGCAGGCTCCCAGGTTCGCTCTCGGCGCACACGACCACATCGTCGGGTCTAACTAGCAGGGTAAGTTTTGTGCCGCTCGCACCAAAATTTCGACCGGTCAGCGATCCCGCGCCGTTTTCAAGCGCCAATGCACCATCGGCGGCAACGACTCCCGCAAATTCATTCATGGCGCCGACAAAGCGAGCCACAAACGGCGTCGCCGGAGAGAGATATACGTCCCTTGGCGCGCCGACCTGCTCAATCGCGCCATCGCGCATCACACAAATCGTGTCCGAAATCGCCAGCGCCTCGTCCTGATCGTGGGTCACGAATAGAGTTGCCACGCCAGTTTCCTTCTGCACGCGCCTGACCTCGTCGCGTAGCTCACCGCGAACCTTGGCATCAAGCGCGCTGAGCGGCTCATCAAGTAACAACACCTGCGGAGTAATGGCCAACGCCCGCGCGAGCGCGACCCGTTGTTGCTGCCCACCTGAAAGCTGGTGTGGAAAGCGATCGGCCAGTCCTGCCAGCCGCACCCGAGCGATGGCGTCGTTGACCATTAACTTACGATCCTCGGCCGATCGTTTGCGAATCTTCAGCCCGAAGCCGATGTTCTCACTGACGCTCAGGTGTGGAAACAGGCTGTAGTTCTGAAACACCATGCCCATGTTGCGTTTATTGGGCGGCATGGCCGTGATGTCGACACCCTTGAGCGTCACAGTCCCCGAATCGGCTTGCTCAAAACCGGCAGCCACCCGTAGCGCGGTCGTCTTCCCGCAACCAGATGGCCCGAGCAAAGTGACGAGCTCGCCATGTTGAATGTCAAGCGAAAATGCATCGAGCGCGACGACGTCGCCGAAGGTTTTGCGAACCCCCGAGAAACTCAACTCACTTGACATTATCTGCCTCCGCTTTGATTGGTTCGAAAATATATCCGCATCACAACAGCGTCACTGACTGGCCCACATTGCGACGCCGCGAAAAGCGATTAATGAGCCCAAGAAGGCTGGCAGTAATTACCAACAGAACAAGACCGACCGCGAACGAACCTTGCGGCTCCCTTCCCTGCGACTGCGACAGTATTAGTGGAAGAGTCTCTTTAAGAAGCAGCGACGCAATCGTGAACTCGCCCAGCACCACGGTCATCGTCAAGAACGATGCCGAGGCAACCGCAACTCGGATGTTCGGAACGATCACGGACCACAGAGTTCGAGTCCAGGAAGCGCCTAGCGAGCGCGACGCATCCACAAGCGTCTTGACATCAATGGAGGCGAGGCCATTATCAATCGAACGAAAGGTAAACGGCAAGGCGATGATCACGTAAAATGGAACAAGACTGTAGTCCGAACGAATAAACCACGGCGCCAGGTCGCGAAACGCCCCCGCGATACCTACTACTAACGCAATTGCCGGCACCACAAACGGCAGCACGGAAATTATTTCGACGACAGGCCGAGCCCGCATCATGCTCACGTGCACATAAACAACCGTCGGCACCAGCACGATCAACGTCACCAATGCACTGAGAAATGCCAGCCGTAGACTCAGAAATGCGCTTTGGCGAAATATCGGGTCGCTCATCATCGTGAACAGCGGCTTAATCGTCCACCTCTTGAACAGGGTGTCCCAGCCGAGTAGCGCCATCGGCACGCGCTGAAACGCGAACCGCGCCATCGAAAGCATCGGCAGCACATAGAACAAGCCGATCACGATCAGAACGCCCTTGGCCAATAAATTTCTCTGCTTCATCGCCGCCACCGCTCGGCCCGACGGCGCAACATGATGAACCCCGTCATCGACACCGTCATGATGATAATCATCCATGCGGCAAGCGCATAACCTAAATTCTCCTTGCCAGTAATAGTGTTCCCCTGCAGAAAGAATCGAATCTGAACAGGCACTAGTTTCGAGGATCCCGAAGACAGCGCGTACGCAGTCGCGTAGGCCGAAAATGCGTTCGCAAATAAAAGCAAAAAGCCGGCGATAAGCGATGGCAACAACAGGGGCAACGCGACGAAGCGCCAATACTGTCGATCGCCGGCCCCCAGATTGGCCGCCGCCTCGCGCCAAGTTGGCTTGAGCCCGTCAAGCGCCGGCAACATAATTAGCGTCATCAACGGGATCTGAAAATACAAGTACACAACGACGATGCCCCAGAAGTCAGATACCTTGAAGCCCATTCCGATGAGGTCGACACCGGTCGACTTGAGAAGTTTGGTGATTAGCCCTTGCATGCCGAGGGCCGCAAGAAACGCAAACGCCAGCGGAATCCCGCCCAAATTCGCCGCGACCGCCGAATAACCAGTAAATGCATTGCGAATCCCGCGACGGTGCCCCAACCGCACG
>JAYTUM010000121.1:0-1801 GCA_043744575.1 Acidimicrobiales bacterium
AGTGACTGGAGTTCAGACGTGTGCTCTTCGATCTGACTTGGGTCGGTCGAAAAGCGTGGGGCCGATTTGTTTGCCGAACAAGTAGCCGACCTGGTCTCCGGCGATTGCGGCGATCACGGTGGCCCCAGCTACAAACGGCAGGGCAGGCAAAACATTGCCGCCAGCATTAGACGACAAAAACCCTGCGATGAACAGCAGCGAGTCGCCGGGCAAGAAGAACCCGATGAGCAGTCCCGACTCGGCAAAAACGATGGCGGCCAGAAGCGCTAATCCACCCGAACTGAGCCACTGCTCAATATTGAACAGTGCCAACATGGCGACTATTACGCGGCGACCATGCTCTCGGTCTTACGACGCGAGAACGAGATTGCCACGATCAAGATCGCCAATGCCACGCCGGCGATCGATAAGCGCGCCGCTGTGTTGTCGCGCAGGTTGATGATCGCCGGCAATGTCAGCAGCGAAACCAAGTTCATCACCTTGATGAGAGGATTCAGCGCTGGGCCTGCCGTGTCTTTGAAAGGGTCGCCGACCGTGTCGCCGATTACTGCGGCCTTGTGTGGATCTGAACCCTTGCCGCCGTGGTGACCGTCTTCGATGTACTTCTTAGCGTTGTCCCATGCGCCACCCGCGTTGCTCAAGTAGTTGGCCATCAACTGGCCGGTGAGGATAACCGCCGCCAGAAAGCCGCCCAGCGCCGCGTAGCCGATGCCGAATCCGACGATCACCGGCGACAACACCGCGAGCAGCGCTGGGGTGGTGAGTTCGCGTAACGATGCCGCCGTGCAGATGTCGATTACTGGGCCGTAGTCGGGCTGCTTTGTGCCGGCCATGATGCCGCCGTCACGAAACTGGTTGCGAACTTCCTGCACGACAACGCCGGCCGTGCGACCTACCGCGCGAATCGCCAGCGCCGAGAACATGAAGGCGATTGATCCGCCGATGAGCAAACCGATGAATGTGTTTACATCGGCGACATTGATCTGTGTCTCGACTGCTTTAAAGATTGCGTTGCCCTCGAGTGCCTTGCCATCAATATCTTTCAGGCCGAGCTCGTTGGCGATGGTTTCTATGTACGAGGCGAACAACGCCACGGCCGCGATAACCGCAGAACCAATTGCGAAACCCTTTGTCACTGCTTTGGTCGTGTTACCGACCGCGTCGAGGCTGACGAGGATCTTTCCCGTCTCGCCGTGCAACTCTCCGGCCATTTCAGCAATGCCCGCAGCATTGTCTGAGACCGGGCCAAAGGTGTCTTCGGAGACGATGACGCCTGTTGTGGCGAGCATTCCCATGCCGCACAAGGCCACGAGATAGAGCGAGAACTGAATGTTGCCGCCGCCCATCCAGATGGTTGTGCCGAGTGCGATCGCGATGCACAAGATCGCGTACACCGAAGACTCGAGGCCAGACGCGGTGCCCGAAAGCACCACGGTTGCTGGGCCGGTCTCTGACTGCGCGGCAATCTCTTGCACTGGGCCGTACTCGGTGCCGGTGAAGTATTCGGTGAGACGGCTGAGAACTTGGGCCAGCACCAAACCAACAACGACGGCGCCAAACACGCGCCAGCCGGCCCCGCCCATTGTCACTGCCTTTTCGCCGAACACTTGCGCGCCGACTTTCGGGTTGCCGACATACTTAATCGCTAGTGCGAGCGTGCCGATGACGGTGATGATGCCGGCAACTAAGAAGCCGCGGTTGATCGGCTTCAATGCATTGGTTTCGCCGTCTTTGGCGCGCACGGCGAAAACGCCGGCGATCGACGCGACTACGCCGATGGCGCGGGCGGCGAGTGGGAACA
>JAYTUM010000122.1:0-6837 GCA_043744575.1 Acidimicrobiales bacterium
GTTTCGGATTGATTATCATTGGACTTGCGATTGGTTTCATATTTCTCGGTCGATCTAAGGGAGAAGTCACTCCCTAGATTGATATTCGATATTCGTCGGGCTGGGGAGATTTGAACTCCCGACCTCTTGTCCCCCAGACAAGCGCGCTAACCAAGCTGCGCTACAGCCCGCTTCGATTACTGCGTCGAAGTCTAACGACTACCCGATCAAACCAAAAAGTTGTAGCACCCTCCACGATAGATAGATGATCAGCATTCCAACCAGCAACTTAAAGTGCCACGGGATGCTCACATCTTGTTGGGCTTCACCCGACCGGGCCAGCTTCTTAAGGTCTAGGTTTCTCGCAGTAACTCGACCGTTGATTGACGTCTCCGCCACCAACTTGCCGCACTGAGGGCACGTTCCGTCGGTTTTTAATGCGCTCGGCGCCATGTATTTGGCGCAATATTCACACCAGGGCATGGTTTCTAATATTTAGTCGGCGCGCTTACGGACGCGAATCTTTATTGGGGTCGAGCCGAACTCAAAGCGCTCGCGCAGGCAACGCTCTAGGTAACGCAAATACGGTTGAGGTAACTCGCGGTTGACGAAGAAAGTGAACGTCGGCGGATCGACTGCACCCTGGAGTGCGTACAACACCCGTCCGCCAGAGCCCGCTGGTTGTTTCTGCTGGGCCTCGGCAATAACGCGATTGACGTCGGTGGTCGGCACGCGCTTGTGATACTGCGTGATCGTCTCGTGCAACACAGGGCGCAGTTTTTGCACGCCCTTGCCGGTTAGCGCTGAAACCTTGAGCACCGGCGCATCGCCGATGAAATACAACTTGCGCAACATGTCATTCTCGACAGTTTCGCGACCGTCGGCATCTAGCAACTCCCACTTGTTGAGCACAACAACAACCGGGCAACCCGCCGCGTCGATGCGCTCGGCCAGTCGCTGATCCTGGCTGGTTACACCCTCGGCGGCGTCGATCACGAGGAGCGCGATGTCCGATTCGTCGACTGCTCGCAATGCGCGAACGAAGGAGTAATACTCAGCCGACTCGTCAACCTTGCTCTTACGGCGCATGCCCGCAGTATCGACGAAGACAACGGGACCATCGTCAGTGTCAACCATCGTGTCGATAGCGTCGCGCGTGGTACCGGGCATGTCGTGCGTGATCGAGCGGTCTGAACCGACCAAGCGATTGAACAGCGTGCTCTTACCGACGTTCGGCCTGCCGACGATTGAGATGCGCGGAACCTTCGGCACCGCGCCGCGGACATGCTCTACCCTCGCCTCTTGGTCATCGAGACCGGGGATGCGCTTGAGAATTTCGTCTAGCAAATCGCCCGACTTTCGACCGTGCAGGGCAGACACCGGATACGGCTCTCCTAAGCCGAGGGCGAGAAACTCCCAGCGATCGGTATCGCGCTTGTCAGAGTCAACCTTATTCGAGACGGTCATAACGTTACGACCGCTCTTGCGCAGCCACGAAGCCATTAAATCGTCGTCTTCCGTGATGCCCACCGACGCGTCGACAATGAACAGAACGAGGTCGGCCTCGGCCACGGCAGCCTCAACCTGACGGCTGACTTTGCTATCTAGTTCGCTGCCCTTGGGTATCCACCCGCCCGTATCCATAACCAAAAAGTGACGACCCAGCCACTCGGCTTCCCTCACGAAACGGTCGCGGGTTATGCCAGGTTGGTCTTCGACGATCGCGACCTGATGACCCATAAAACGGTTGAACAGGGTGCTTTTGCCAACGTTGGGCCTGCCGACGATGACAACTGTAGGAAGCGGCGTTGTCACGCGGATATTCTATCGCCGAACACGAGCACTAAACTGTGGAGCAAATGAATGTCGATAAAGTCGTGCTTGCCGCCCCGCGTGGTTTTTGCGCCGGCGTAGAGATGGCGATTAAGGCGCTGGCATGGATGGTTCGAACATTCGATGAGCCCGTTTACTGCTATCACGAAATAGTTCACAACAAGATCGTGGTCGATCGTTTCAAGAATCTGGGTGTCGTGTTTGTCGATGATATTTCACAGGTGCCACCGGGTAAGCCGATCATGCTTTCCGCGCACGGCTCACCACCGCAGGTTGTCACTGCGGCCCGAGACCTGAGTCACTATGTAGTCGACTCGGTATGCCCGCTAGTTACCAAGGTGCACCACGAGGTCAAGGTGCGCGCAGGCAAAGGCTTCCACATCGTTTATATAGGTCACGACGGGCACGAAGAGGCAGTCGGCACCATGGCGGTCGCCCCCGCATCAATTACTCGCGTGGAGTCGATGGACGAGGTCGACGCGCTCCCCAGGTTTGATAAGCCAGTCGCGTTGTTGGCGCAAACAACGTTGTCGCATCGCGACTGGTCTGGTCTCGCTGACGCCGTACATGTCAAGTACCCAACCATGTGGGCGCCTGGCAAGAGTGACCTCTGCTTCGCGACAACAAATCGTCAGAGTGCATTGATTGAGATTGCACCAAAGTGCGACGCAATCATCGTGATCGGATCCAACAATTCTTCAAACACTCGTGCACTTGAGAAGCTTGCCCGCGAAAGCGGATGTCAGCGGGTTCTGCGCATTAACGACGAAAACGACTTGCCGAATGACTTATTTGGTGTCGTCGGTCTTACCGCTGGTGCTTCGGCGCCGGAAGAGCTCGTGTCTGCCGTACTTGCCAAACTCGCGCCGCGAAACGGCGTAGAAGAGTTCACGCTCACTGCCGAGGACGAGTATTTCCCGCCACCGCGCAACATTCGAGAACTTCAGAGCGCCATCGAAATTACGACGACGATAGCGCTGGGCGGCACCATGTCGGGACTTCAGATTGGCGACCGAAAATTTAACGCCAGCTCGGTGCTGGCTGGTCTCGTCAACTAGCTGCGCGGAACCTTGCTCCAAGGTATTGCACGGTCGACTCGAACATCGCCAGGGAGGCCGAGCACGCGCTCGCCAATGATGTTGCGCATCACCTCGCTCGTGCCGCCCTCGATGCTGTTCGCTCGCGCGCGCAGGAAGGCCTTAGGAACAGAATCGAAGCTCATTGCTGTCTCTGGTCGCACGAGTGCGTAGCTGCCGTAGAGCATGCCTTCGGCGCCGAGCAAGTTGACGCAGAATTCAAAGGTCTCCTTATTCAGATCGGCACTGGCCATCTTGCCAATCGAGCCCTCTGGCCCAGGCACGCCGACCTTGCGCATCTGACCCGCGCGGATATTGGTAAGGCGTAACACCTCGGCGCGAATCCACAACTTCATCAATTGGTCACGCGTCGCCAAATCTTGCTGCTCAAGGGGCCGCTTTTGCCAGATCTTTACGGCTTCGCGAATTGGGCCGGAGCCTCTCTGCGGAATCGCCCCGCCGATTGCGACTCGCTCATTCATCAGCGTCGTCAAGCTCACTCGCCACCCATCGCCGGCGCTGCCGAGAGTTTCGCTGACGGGTACCCGCACATCAGTGAAATAGACCTCGTTGAATTCGGCTTCGCCAGTTATCTGGCGAAGCGGTCGCACCTCAACGCCAGGCGCACGCATATCGACAACGACAGCCGTCATTCCGGCGTGCTTGACGGCTTCAGAATCCGTGCGCACGACGAGCAACCCCCATTTAGATAGATGTGCGAGAGTCGTCCAAACCTTTTGGCCGTTGATCAGCCACTCGTCGCCGTCGCGCACGCCCTTGGACGAAAGGCCCGCAAAGTCCGAGCCCGAACCCGGCTCCGAAAATAGCTGGCACCAGATTTCTTCGCCGGTAAACAGCGGCCGCAGATACTTGCTCCTTTGCGCGTCGCTTCCCCACTCGACGACAGTTGGCCCACACATTCCGTAGCCGATCGGGTTGCGCGCATACGCGCTAGGCCCGCCAGCAGCAAGGACCCTCTCGTTAACAATTTTTTGATGTTTTGGAGATAATCCGAGTCCCCCGTAGCCAATCGGAAAGTTAACCCACGCCAGGCCACAGTCGTATTGAGCTCCTAAAAAAACTTGTGCCTTAGTCGACACGGGCGGAAAGTCTGTGAGTAGAACGTCAACTAATTCGAAGACTAGTCGCTCTTCGCCGGTCATGGTTTCTGTGCTCATCGGAGTAGAGAATATCGCAATTTTGGCGCTTTCAGAAGGTCGAAGTACCGGCGTCGACTAATTTGTCGAGCGCACTAATTTGGCGAACAGTTTGTTTTCGCCGTTGGCCAATTCGGGGATGGCCGTCCGCAGCCGCATGACCGTGCGTATGCCGCCCGAATCTCCCCGTCGAAGGTAGATCGACTTCAGGTTGTTCAAGATCCTGATTACAATTTGGCGAGATGAAGTTGTACGCAGGAACTCATCGCTCCAATTTTCGAGGCTGGTCAGGCGCTGATATAGCAAACGACACTCTGGGGCACTTACCGGTGCTGAGCTGTGAAACGGGTCGTAAAAGATCGGATTACTAAAGGTGCTGACACTTTGCGCGGGCGCACAGAGAAAATGCCCCGGCATGCCGACGCCGACAAACTCAATTCCAACCCGCGAACCGACTTCAATTGCCAACACGCTCAGCGTGATCGGAATACCAAGCCGTCGCTCCAAGACTTGATCGATGAGAGAATTTCGCGGGTCATCGTACTCAACCGTATTGCCGGTAAATCGACCAGAGCCGAACAGGCTGTCGACCAACTCTTGCGGGGTGGCACAATGCACCGACGACGCTAGTTCGTCGAACCGCATCATTAATTTCGAAACCTCGATGTCATCGCTCGCCGCCGCGGCCATCAGCGAGACCGCCAGGTCGAGTGCCACCGCGGAGTCCTTCGAACTCATCAATTTACGGAACTGCTCAACGGCGTCTATACACAAAATGTATCGGCGAAAATCCGCCGATTATTCTCGCTCATCTATCTTTGGGCTACGGTAAACTTTATGTTTCCGGGGCAGATTGCGCTAAGTACGCCAGACAAGCCAGCGGTCATCAACGCGAGCGATGGCTCGGTGATTACCTACCGCCGACTCGACGAGTCGGCGAATCGATTCAGCCAATTGCTTCGCGCCAGCGGTTTGCAGGTTGGTGATCACATCGCCCTGTGCCTCGAGAATCATCCCAAATATTTCGAGATCGTATGGGGCTGTCACTACGCGGGATTAATCTACACGGCGTGTTCAAGTCGACTCACGAGCGATGAACTCACCTACATTATTAATGATTGCGGCGCCAAAGCGTTCATAACCAGCAAGTACAAGTCCGATCAGGCGGTCGAAATCTCTAGTTCGATACCACAAGTCAGCCTGCGACTGATGCTCGACGGGACGATCGATGGCTACGAGAGTTTCGAAGAAACAGTCGACAAGTTTGTCGCAACACCGCTCGAAAATCGAATCGACGGCGCCGACATGTTGTACTCGAGCGGTACCACCGGAAGGCCAAAGGGCATCAAGCTGGCACTAGCGATGACGCCGCTGGGAGCCCCGAGCGCTCTGATGACTCTCGGGCAGATGCTATTTTCGATGACCGATCAGATGATCTACTTGTCACCGGCACCGCTGTACCACGCCGCACCGCTGCGCTGGAACATGGCGGCACATAGGTTGGGCGCAACCACTGTGATCATGGATCACTTTGATGCCGAGAACTTCTTGCGCCTGATCGAAAAATATGGAGTCACGCACTGTCAAACAGTTCCTACCATGTTCGTACGGATGTTGAAGCTCGACGAATCGGTACGCCGCACCTACGATGTCTCGTCGTTAGTAAATGCATTTCATGCCGCGGCGCCATGCCCGATAGCCGTAAAACGAGCGATGATCGAATGGTGGGGACCTAGAATTCACGAGTATTACGCTGGTTCGGAGGGCAACGGTTTTGTGTATTGCAATTCAGAGCAGTGGTTGGAGCACCCCGGAACTGTCGGCGTGGCGATAAACGCCACCGTTCATATTTGTAGTGAAGACGGAACCGAGTTGCCGACCGGCGAAACTGGCACCATTTTCTTTGAAAGTTCGGCGGTCTTCGAGTATCACAACGATCCCGAGAAGACGAAGGCGTCGCGCGACCCACTGGGTCGCGGATGGACGACGCTCGGCGATATCGGCCACCTCGACGAAGAGAAATTTTTGTACCTAACCGATCGCAAGGCCTTCATGATCATCTCTGGCGGCGTCAACATCTACCCTCAGGAGGCCGAGAACGTCTTGATCAACCATCCCGCGGTAATCGATGTCGCCGTCTTCGGGGTGCCCAACGATGAATTCGGAGAGGAGGTCAAATGCGTAGTTCAACCCAGGTCGATGCCAGATAGCCCGGAAGCCGCCACGGCCCTAAGCAGAGAGTTGATTGCATACTGCCGCCAGTCGCTCGCCGACATCAAGTGCCCGCGCACCATTGACTTTCGCGTCGATCTTCCGCGCCATCCGACGGGCAAGTTATACAAGCGGCTGCTTAAAGACGAATATTGGACCCAAGCCGGCCGAGCGATCTAGCTGAGTGAACTAGTCGAACGACCTCGCCGAGCAAATTATGTTGCATCCGTTTCTAGATGACTTTTTGCCGCTTGCGTTCGCCCACCGCGGTGGTGCAAGCGACGCGCCAGAAAACACGTTGCCCGCGTTTCAAAACGCGATTGATCTTGGCTACAAATATCTCGAGACCGACGTGCACGCCACAAACGACGGTGTGTTGTTGGCATTTCATGACGATGACCTAGCGAGAACCTGCGCGACTCCCGGCAAAATCAGT
This sequence comes from Acidimicrobiales bacterium, assembly GCA_043744575.1. GTDB lineage: Bacteria > Actinomycetota > Acidimicrobiia > Acidimicrobiales > Ilumatobacteraceae > UBA3006. The sequence goes on from JAYTUM010000122.1 coordinate 6,693, forward strand.
GAGTTGGATTATGACCAGGTGAGTCGTGCTCGAGTAAACGGCAGAGAACCAATCCCCCTAATGGCCGACCTTTTAGCGGCCTGGCCCTACGCGCGAATCAATATTGATTGTAAATCGGATAATGCTTTACGCCCTCTCATCGATC
>JAYTUM010000123.1:0-1776 GCA_043744575.1 Acidimicrobiales bacterium
TGAAGTTTGGCATGATCCCTGAGTTCGTCGGTCGCTTGCCAATGGTCGGTGCTGTGCATAGCCTCGATCGTGAAGCGCTGATCAAAATTTTGACAGAGCCGAAGAACGCATTGCTCAAGCAGTACCAGAAGTTTTTTGAGTTCGAAGATATCGAACTTGAGGTGACCCAGGCTGCGCTGGACGCAATTGCCGATCAGGCCCTGCTGCGCGGAACTGGTGCGCGCGGCCTGCGTGCAGTTCTCGAAGAGGTATTGCTCAACGTTATGTATGATCTGCCGGGTCGCACCGATGTGGCCAAGGTCGTGATCGACGCTGATTCAGTGCTTAGCAAAGCCAGTCCGACGCTCGTGCCGCGCAACACTCGTGTAGCGCGCCAGCGTCGAGCAGCCTCATAACACGTAACATCCGCTCATGGATTACGAGGAGGCGCTGCGCTATTTAGACGAGCACGCCAGTTACGAAAAGACGGGCCGTGTCGAATCGCCGTCGCTAGACAACATTACGCGGCTGCTGGATGTGATGGCCAGCCCCCAGCACAGTTACCCCGTCGTTCATGTCACCGGCACGAACGGCAAGGGTTCGACGACTCAGATCATCACCAAATTGTTGATGGCCCACGGACTGACGGTGGGCATGTACACGAGCCCACATCTCGAACGGCTCAATGAAAGGATTTCGTACAACGGCGAGCCCATCAGCGACGAAGATTTCGCCGCGGCTGTCGCCTCGGTCGCCGACGTTGAGGTCATCGCCGGCGTGTGGCCGTCGTACTTCGAGATCATTACCGCTGCCGCTTTTAGATTCTTTGCCGATCAGGTAGTCGACGTCGCCGTTATTGAGGTCGGAATGCTCGGCCGCTGGGATGCAACAAACGTTGTCGACTCGAGCGTCGCCGTGATCACAAATATCGCGCTCGATCACACTGAGTTCGCGGGTCCAGAACTCGCCGACATTGCGCGCGAGAAAAGCGGTATCGCCAAGAGAAATGGCACGCTTGTAATCGGTGATGTCAACAGCGACTTGGCGAAAATTTGGCGCGATACAGGTGCGGCTCGCACTGTTTCGCGCGGCACTGATTTCGATTGTATTGACAATCAGATTGCCATCGGCGGACGCGTTATCGATGTGCGAACTACCCGCGCCTTGTATACAGGGATCGCGTTGCCGCTGCACGGCGCTCATCAGGGCGATAACGCTTCTCTCGCAGTGATGGCAGTGGAAGAATTTTTTGACGCTGCGTTGACGCCAGAAGTAGTGGCCGAGGGTTTCGCCAACGTCGAGATGGCGGGTCGCTTCGAGGTGATGGGCCGTCAGCCGCTCGTGATCATCGACGGAGCCCACAACCCTGCGGGTGCAGATGTTTGTGCGCAGGTGTTTTTCGAAGATTTTGATCCTCAAGGCAAGAGAGTGCTCGTAGTTGGAGCACTTAAGGGACGCGAACCAAGCGTGATGCTGTCGGCGTTGCGCGCCGATGAATTTGATTTAGTGATCTGCTGCACCGCACCGTCACCGCGCGGTTTATCGTCGCAGGTTTTGGCCGATGCGGCACGTAGTTTGGGTTGCGATGCCATTGAAATTGTCGACACAGTCGAGCAGGCATGCGCGCTTGCTTTGCGCAATGCCGGGCAGCACGACGCCGTGCTCGTTGCCGGATCTCTGTACGTGGTGGGTGCTGCGCGCACTTATCTAAAACGCGCGAAAAACTAGAGAACGCAGTTATCTAAAATGGGCAAGTAGCCTGTAACGCGTGACTACCAAAACGCTTATCCTCCTCAA
>JAYTUM010000124.1:0-6783 GCA_043744575.1 Acidimicrobiales bacterium
AATGTCAATTGGGCGCCCGATAACGCGATCGCGCTGCGCGAAGTTGCACCCGACGCGACGTTGCAGCCGTCGGTTGTGCTGCGCGAAATATTGATTGCAATCGACGAGATCGAGGCCCTCTCACGTGATGCGCTGCACGAATTGTATTCGGCCTCGCTGGCGACAATTGGCGCGCAAGTTCGCATTGAGCGTTCTGATGGCAACTCGTTGGTTGGCATGGCCATAGCGGTCGAGCGCGATGGTCGACTCGTTGTCGTCGACGAAGCTGGGGTAACTCAACGCATCGATACTGGCGATGTGATTCATTTGCGCAGGGCCTGACGGCTACCGTCAGTAGGACATGAATCGCTCTGGCGCAATGCGACTAACTCGTCGCCGAAAGGTGAGACCGAGTAATTGGCCGGTAAGCCTCGGTGTAGCGCTAATTGTTGCGCTAATTGGCGCGATCGGTCTGGTGCGGGCGACCAATTCGCAGTTGGCGAGTGTAAAGCGCGACACCATCGAGCCTGGCGTGTTGTCGCCGGCCAACGACTTGTTCGAGAACTATTTGTTCGTTGGCTCGGACTCGCGCGACGGCTCAGACCCGAGCGACCCAGACTTCAATGCCGTCGGTGCCGCGGGCGACTTCGGTGGAAAGCGCAGCGACACGCTGATGGTCATGCATTATGTAAAAAAGACTGGGGGCATCTCGCTGATCTCGATACCGCGAGACCTGTGGGTCAAGATCGGCAATGGCGAAAAGTCACAACGCATCAATACCGCCTATCAACTCGGTACCGATGTTTTGATTCGCACGGTGCAGGGCGGATTGAGCATACCCATTCATCACTATGTTGAGATTGACTTTCAAGGGTTTAAGAGTCTGGTCGACGCGGTTGGCGGCGTGACAGTGTGCGTCGATTACCCGTCGCGCGATCGACACACAGGCCTGTTCATAAGGGCAGGGTGCTCGTCGCTTGATGGTGTTGAGGCTCTGGCGTTTGCGCGTAGCCGATTTTTTGAGTCGAAGGTTGATGGCGACTGGAAGATCGATGGCACATCTGACATCGGCCGCACGGGGCGCCAAAGACTTTTCGTGACCGCGCTGCTTAAGAGCGCGGTTAAACACATTGCAGATAACCCGCTGTCGGCGGGAAGTGTTTTTGAGGGCGCTGTGAAAGCTGTGCTCGTGGATGAGGCTCTCGACCTCGTCGATTTCGGCCGCAAGATGCGCCCAGCGGCTGGAAGCAACATCGGCTCGTTTCCGTTGCCGGTCTATGGCGACACGATCGCCGGCAATTCGGTTTTGCGGCTCGACAAAGACGCCGATGCAGTTTTGCAATTCTTTGCCGGCACTGGGCCGCGGCCCAAGGCCGAGAACGACAAGTTAGAAACGGCTCCGGCGCCGCTCACGACTGGCTAAAACGCGCGCCGTCGCGATTAAATTTTGCTACTCGTGCGAGCAGTCACCAGCGGCACGAATTCGGCAGCGATTACCGGAGCGGCAATGTGGTTTCCCTGCACAAAGTCGCAACCCAAAAGTCTGAGGCGATGATTCTGCTCGTCGGTGCTTACCCATTCTGCGATTACGGACATGTTTAACGAGTGAGCGAGTTGAATGACGGAACGGACAATTGGGTCGTCGCTGCCCTGTTGCCCGATGTCGCGAACAAATGTACCGTCGAGTTTGAGAAAGTCGGCGGGGAAGGTGCGTAAGTAGGCGAGCGAGGAGTAACCCGTACCGAAATCGTCGATCGCGAGTTTGACGCCCTGGCGCTTAAGCGCGTTGAGAGTGCGCATCACGCTCGGGTTGTCGTCGAGCAGGGTTTTCTCGGTGAACTCAAGAGCCAACTGGTGGGCGTCGATACCTGTGTCGCGCAGCGAGGCGAGCACGCGTTCCACGAAATCAACGTCAGTGAGTTGGCGCGTCGAAACATTGACGTGAATCACAAAGCTGCGGTCTACCAAGCCGCTATCTATCCAGCTGCGAGCGTCGGTGCAGGCCTGGCGAATCACCCAGTCGCCGATTGGGCTAATTACGCCAGACTCCTCGGCGAGTTCTAAAAAGGTCGGCGGCGTCAACACTCCGCGCTCGGGGTGGTTCCAGCGCAGCAGCGCTTCGCCCCCAGCAACACGGCCTGTATGAGAAGAAACGACCGGCTGATAGGCGACGAATAATTGCTCGGTGGCCAGAGCTCGCTCGAGTTGAGCAGAGAGCGCGGAGCGATCCTTGGCGCTGGTGCGCATCTCATCGCTGAACAATTCACAGCGGCCGCGACCGCGTTGTTTGGCTCGGTACATCGCAGTGTCGGCATTGCGTAGCAGAGTCACGGCGCCGTCTTGCGGCGACTCGTCGTTGGCGGCCGCGGGTAGGGCCATGGCGATGCCGATGCTGACACTGGCATGAATCTCGACACCTTGAATGATTACTGGTGTCGTCATCGATTGGCGGATGCGCTCGGCGACATCGAGCGCGATGTGTTCGTCGCCGAGACCGTCGCACAGGACCACAAACTCATCGCCGGCGATGCGAGCCACGACATCCGACGGACGAGTCGCGTTGACGAGGCGCTTAGAGATGGTGATAATCAATTGGTCGCCAACGCTGTGGCCGAGGTTGTCGTTGACATCTTTGAGCTTGTCGAGGTCGATAAACAGCACGGTGACGCCACGCTTGAGAGTGCGACTTCGCTCGAGTGCCTCGGCAGTCTTGCGCAAAAACAGCACGCGGTTGGGCAACGCGGTGAGTGCATCGTGAGTGGCCTGTCGCGTGAGTTCGTCATGCAAATGCTTGGCCTCCGTTATGTCGCGGGCGATCGCCGAGTAGTGGGCGATTGTGCCGTCGGCTCCGCGCACAATCTGTAGGACGACAGCAAGCGTGCGCATAATTCCGTCGGGGCTGCGAAAACCAACTTCGCCCTCCCAGCGATTGCTCGCCGAGTTGGCCGTAATTTCGCGCGGGACTTGATCGCGAATCGCGCCGATGAACGCCGCTGCGACCTCGTCGTTGAGCGGTGAGTGATCGCTGATGCCGATAAGCGTGCGCGCGCCGTCGTTGCAGAAAATTATTGTGCCGCGCCCATCAAAAATGAGCACGGCATCTTGTGTTATATCCAAAAGCCCGACGAGTTGTTCGCTGAGCGTGCGCCGCGTGACAGAGTCTGTGGCGTCGTGGGCGGTGCCGACATAGCCAGAAATTTTTGCCCCGGACGCGAAGACTGCTTGAGTCGAGATGTGCAGCCACATAATTTCGCCGTCTTGTTTCCAGATTCGAAACTCGAACGAAAACGGCGCAGCTATTTCACGTGCGCGTTGCCACGCCAATTCTGCCGCCGAGCGCTCGGCTGGTGCGGCGTTCGCCCATACGGCCACACCAGTAGTGATCGAAGCACCACCGAAAGCGAGATTTTTGAACGCATCGTTGGCTCCGGTGAGTCGACCATCTATATCGGTTTCAAAAACCCCGATGGGCAGGGACGCGAGCGAACGATCTATACCTCTATCTTGGCATGTTGGCCTTTCCTGGTGAGGCGTTTACGCGCGAAGATGGGGCATCTTCTCGATCAGTAGTCGCGAAGAGTTAAGACGAAGTTGCCGTGAAGGTGGTTTCGACCACGATGAGTGATGAGGCCTCTAGCGCGCTCACGAGAGTTGCCGCGTCAACGCCGTCGACGAATTCGAGTTGCTGTGAAATCGCATATCCCGTGAGCCTGTAAGTATGGGTCTTGCCGGCGGGTGGGCACGGCGCCCAGTAGCCGCTGGTGCCCTGAGCGGTCAGGGCCTGAATCGCGCCGTTTGGCGTTACGCCTTCGGAAATGGTTGTGTCGGCGCGCGAGATGTTGGCCATCGCCCAATGCACGACGTTGTTGGCATCGATGTCGGTCAGCACGATAGCGAGAGTGACCGCGCCCCCGGGGATGTTGGCAAATTGCAGCGGCGGCGATACCGACTCGGCCTTGCAGGTATAGCGGGCGTCGATCGCGGCACCCTCGGACCACGGCGTCGTCAGAGTCATCAATGTGCCCGCCGGTGCTGCGACAAACGCTGATGCGGTCGTAGCTATCACGGTCGTTGCAATCGCAATTGATTGCTTCTGGTCGGCGCTTGGTTGTTGCATTTCGCGGCCATCGGGCGAGCGAGTTGTGGCGAGCAACGCCAACACAACGACCACAGCGACCAGTTTAATGAGTTGGCTGCTCGAAATTTTTTTCGGCAGGTATGCGAGCCATTTATCCATTGCCTGTAGCCTAAGAGATTGCGAGCCTACGACATCAAAATACAACTATAAACTGCCATTTGTGAACTTTGCCGATGGGACAAAATCTGCTGTCGGAGGCGCCGAGCAACTGCGCATTATTACAGTCCACGCGCATCCCGACGACGAGGCATCAAAGGGTGCGCCGACGATGGCCCGCTACAGCGCGCAGGGCGTGCGCACGGTGTTGGTGTGTTGCACGGGGGGCGAAGAAGGCGATGTCAATAATCCCGCACTAAGAGAAGCCGGTCAGCCGTTTCACGGATTAGACCGCGACGCCGAGCGGGCATTGCTGGCCCAGTTGCGACCACGCGAACTACTGGATGCCGCGGCAGTGATTGGCTTCGACGAAGTCATGATGCTTGGGTACCACGACTCTGGAATGGTCGACAGCCCCGCCAACGCCAACCCGAGTTGCTTTCATAAGGCCGACATCGACGAGGCGGTGGGCAGGCTCGTCAAAATCATCCGCGCGGAGCGGCCGCAAGTCTTGGTGACATACGGCGACGAGCAATCTGGATACCCGCACCCAGATCACATCAAGGTTCACGATGTTTCGATCTTGGCCTTCGATCGCGCCGGCGATGCGCAGTGGTACCCAGAACTCGGCGCACCATGGCAGCCGCTCAAGATGTATTACTCGGCCTGGTCGCGCAAGAGGATCGTGGCGATACACGAGGCGATGTTGGCCCTGCGCGGTTCGTCGCCGTTCGATGAGAACTGGTTTGCGCGGCCCGACTTCGACACGCGCATCACGACGCGAATTGAGATCGGCGACTACTACTGGGCGCGCTCGGGTGCCTTACGCGCGCACGCCACCCAGGTTGATGCCAGCGAATTGTTTTGGTTTGGCCTTAGCGATGCCGAGTTGGCAACCGTGTATCCGTGGGAAGACTGGATTCTGGCGAAGTCGTTGGTCGACCCGCCGCCTCGCGGTGAAGACGAATTTGAAGATGATTTTTTCGCTGGCGTACGGGAGCATAGCGAGCGTTAAATTTTACGCGCTGCGCATGACCGCGCGAAGTTCGCGGTAGCCGATCAGTTCGGCGCCGCTGTCGGCAATGGCCTTGCCGATCTCGGCATCGTTGACCATCAGGTTGTAGTCGTCTATCCAGCCTTCGGCGATCTTGCCGAGCGCGCGAATCTCTGGCGTATCGATGCATGGCTGCACATGAATCTCGGTGACGCCAGGCTGCAGCGAGGCCAGCGATTTTAAAACTCGCTTGCGACTACCTTCCCGCCAATCGTGGTCAAAGCAATCGGGGAAGATTACGCCCTCCTGCGCGGCGAGCTGGCGAAATCGAAACCCAACCTGCTCTTCACTTATGCTCGACGGCAGGCGCACAGGTAGACGAAACTCGACGGCGAGTTCAAGATAGATGTCAAAGAACTCTGGGCGCAGCGTAATCGCGGTGAGGTGCGGCGCGAGGTGAGTGACGTCGATACCCCACTCTATAGCACTTGCAATTTGCGCTCGACATTCGCGAAGGACTTCGGCTGGATCGGCGTGCTCCCAAAGATCGTCGATAGTGCGCGGGAAGCCGCCTTCGCCAGACTGCAGCGAAGGGGCGTGCGTAATCGGACCCCAGCGGTAAATCTCGTGCTCGCTGTTGAGAGTCAGGTGCACGCCGATGTCTTCGCCCGAATACTGCATCATGGCGTGTCGTGCCCACGGCGCGGGCACCATCAGCGAGGCGCACGTGGCGACGCCTTTGCGCAGCGACTGGTAGACGCCCACGTTGGCCCCGTGAAATGCGCCTAAGTCGTCGCAGCTAATTATTACGATTCGCTTGTCGCTGTCGTACCCGAGACGCTGCACGAGAGTTGGCTGGGCTGTCGTCACGGTCATAACGCTACTAGCGACACACTTGCCACAAGCCCAAATTGTTTTTCTTGGCTTCGTATGCAGCTGCAACGAACTCGGAAAGGTAGGCGGTGTTCGGCTCAATCGTCAGCACGCGGGCATAACCCTGCCGTGCGAGTTGTAAGTTGATGAACATGTCGTCGGAGGCGCGAAAGACGTACGCCAGCAGTCGGTCGTAAACGTCGCGGGCCTCGACATCACGTTCGATGCGCACCTGCGTGCCGACTGGCAGAGCCTCAGCCGTGAATGCCGAAGCCTCGGGACCATAGCACTGCACGGGTTTGCGCGGGTGCTTGGTCTCCGGCGTGTCGATGCCGATTAGGCGCACTTGCTCGGTGTGGCCGCCGAAGCGAATATTGATCGTGTCGCCGTCGATCACCTTGACGACGGTGGCCGTGCCGGACTTCCGAGCCGAATTGGGCGAGGTGTCACCACTTTTGCTGCTCGCGCAACCTGCCAGCGCAATTGCGCAAACCGCTACATCACAGAATCGTTTTATTGAGTTATTGATCATGCGGCGATGTGTGCTGGTTAGATCTAATAGTGTTGTCGCCTATGACAAGCACGCCAGCCAGCTCGCCACGGCCGCAACTACCCATCGGTCGCGTCGGCATCTGGACGTGGACTCTCGACTCGCAGCCAATGGCCGCGTCGCAGGAGGCCGTGGCCGAACTCGAGTCGCTTG
>JAYTUM010000125.1:0-6718 GCA_043744575.1 Acidimicrobiales bacterium
CAAGTTAATGAAGGACAAGATGGGCACCGACATCATGTCGCGCGTGGCCAACGACGAGAACCTGCACTACCTGTTCTACCGCGACCTCACCAGCGCGGCTCTCGAACTCGACCCATCGGCGACGGTGATCGGCATCGAGCGGGCGGTGCGCACATTTTCGATGCCGGGTCTCGGCATCCCCGACTTCGATCGGTTGTCGCGCGAGATCGCGCGCGCCGGCATCTACGACTTGTTAATCCACCACGACCAAATTCTCGAGCCAGTGATCATGCGCCACTGGAAGCTCGAAGAAATTACCGGACTTAGCACTGAGGCCGAAGTATCCCGCGACTCTATTTTTAAGCGCATGGCGCGCACCGCCAAGGTCGGCAAGCGCCTGGCCAGTCAGCGCGCCGAAATTTAATTTCTCGCCAGCCCGCAGATTTACTTTTTTGCCAGCGCGCGCTTAAGAGTCGTTCCGATCAGGGCTCTGGCGCTGTGCGTGTCGTCAAGAATTTTGGGCTGCGAGATGAAACCGTGCACTTGTCCGTAAAAGCGAACTAACGACGTCGCGACCCCGAGTTCTGTCAGTCGAATCGCGAACGCCTCCCCCTCGTCGCGCAGCGGGTCGTACTCGGCAGTAATCACAAGTGTCGGCGGCATCTTGGCTAGCGCCGCATCGCTCGCAAATTGCGGCGAAACCAGCGGGTTCTTCGGGTCGGTGTCGCCCCTCAGGTAATGCGCGTAGAACCACACCATCGCGTCGCGGGTAAGGATGTAGCCGTCGGCGTTTTCGCTTACCGAGCCGTGCTGCATCGTGGCGTCGGTGGCAGGGTAGATAAGAATTTGACAACGCAGCGGCACATCGGTTTCGAGTGCCACAGCAGCCGCCAAATTGCCGCCGGCAGAGTCGCCACCAACAGCCACTCGTGTTTTGTCGTAACCCAATTCTGCGGCGTGATCGAACGCCCACCTTGTCGCGGTTAGGCAGTCGTTGAGCGGCGCCGGAAACGGAAACTCTGGGGCGAGCCGATAGTCGACAGAGAGCACCGCGTGACCCGAAAAGTTGGCGATTGCGCGGCAGACATCGTCGTGTGTCTCAATGTCACCGATTACCCATCCGCCGCCGTGAAAGAAAACGAATAGGCCGAGGTCCTTGTCGTCACTTGGGCGATATAGGCGCGACGGCACGCCGCCGGCATCAACGTCGCGAATCTCGTGCACGGTCTCATCACTCGGCGGTTTTCCAGCCAAATACATCGCCCGTGCTGCTTCTGGCGTCTGGGTATGGATCGGGTCTTGGCCGAGCGAATTGTAAAGTTCGAGCAGTAGGGCGGCTTGAGTGTGCAGTGGCATGCTCTATTTCTAGTTGATGGTGGCTACTACAATCGCCTCAGCAACTTAATGCATATCGAGGGAGTCACGATGACCAACGCAACCTTTACGAGCATGGACGTTTCGACCAAAGACGAGTGGCTGGCGATCGGCGCCGAGACCGCCAAGAATCAAACCCGCGTCGCCGAGGGCATTCTCGAGATGCTGCGCGGTATGAGCACGATCGTTGACGGTTTCGCCACAGACCAACTCACCCACGCCCTGCAGACGGCGACTTTGGCCGAGCGTGCCGGTGCCGACGACGAGGTAATTGTCGCGTCTCTGTGCCACGACATCGGCAAGGCCATCAGCGTGCCGAATCACCCCGCGATCGCGGCGGCGATATTGAAAGCCTATGTACGGCCCGAGGTGCACTTCATGATCGAAGCCCACCAAGACTTTCAGGGCAAGCACTATTACGGGCACTTCGGTATGAACCCCGATGCTCGCAAAAAACACGAAGGCAACCCCGACTACGACTTGGCCGCCAAGTTTGCCGACGAGTGGGATCAAAAGGCCTTCGACCCAAATTACGACACGCTGCCACTAGAGCATTTCGCCGACCGTGTGCGCGCGATTTTCGCCAAGCCTAAATTCGTCGTCGCTGAATAATTTACCGCGGAATTTAAGGGCCGTATCGAAATGCCGCGCTCGGTTTCGCTGCCGATGTACGACTTCGCCGAGTTGCAAGCCGCGACGCAGGCGGTGCTCGATGCAATCGTGACCGAAGCGCGCAAACTAGGCGACGAAGCGCAGGTCGGCGATCCGGACGTTTCAAACCATGCTGCGCTTATGGCGCTGTGGGGCGGCGACGAGATGTACATCAGCCACTCGTGTGGCCAGCCGTATATAGAGGAATTGCAAGAAAACGTCGACGTGCTAGGTACTTTTTTGTGGCGCGATGTTAGCGACAGCCGCGGTGACTATCGCAGCGTGATCGTCGTGCGTGACGACTTCCCGGCATCGCAAATCGGCGAACTCGGCGGGGCGCTACCAGTAATAAACAATCCGGAGAGCCTCAGCGGATGGTGCAGCCTTGGGGTCGCGCTGAGCGAAGTAACGAGCGACGCGAACTTTGTGCGGCCGTATCTCGTAAGCGGTGGACATGTCGGTAGTTTGCGGATGTTGCAGGAAGGCGCCGCAGATGTGGCGGCGATTGACGCGGCGACCTACCAGATTTTGTCGCGAGTGCAACCCGCACTTGTGCGCGGCCTGCGCGTAATTGGCAGCGGTCCGCTCGTGCCGGCGACGCCGCTGATTGCGAGTAAGGCTCGCAAATCCCAACTTGCAGACCTGCGCGCGGTGATGCACAGGGTCGTAGGTGATCCGCGATTGGCCGATGAATTGGCCGCAATTGGTATCGTCGGGTTCGTGGATCGCGACGGTGCAGAATACGAGTTTGTCCGCGAATTGATTGCGCTGGCCGAAACCGTGTTGCCCCGTCGTGGCTGAGTCTGGCCCGCGCCCTGTGCGGGCGCCGATCGGAACTCAATTGCACTGCGCCAACTGGCAGATTGAGGCGCCATTCAGAATGTTGCAAAACAATCTCGATCCAGCGGTCGCCGAGCGCCCGAACGACCTCGTTGTTTATGGCGGCACTGGCCGCGCGGCGCGAAGTTGGGGCGCTTTCGACGCGATGCTGCGCACGATGCAGACGCTTAAGCCAGACGAGACGATGTTGGTGCAGTCCGGCAAACCTGTCGGCGTTTTTCGCACGCACGAGTGGGCGCCGCGGGTGCTTTTGGCAAACTCGAATCTGGTGGGCGAGTGGGCCAATTGGGACGAGTTTCGCCGGCTTGAAAATGCTGGGCTGACGATGTATGGCCAGATGACGGCTGGATCGTGGATTTACATCGGCACCCAAGGGATTTTGCAGGGCACATACGAATGTTTCGCCGAGATCGCCCGCCGCAAATTTAAGGGCACGCTCGCAGGCACGATCACGCTGACGGCTGGCCTCGGCGGCATGGGCGGCGCGCAACCCCTAGCGGTGACGATGAACGATGGCGTCGCGCTGTGCATCGATGTCGACGCGTGGAGGGTAAACCGCAGGGTCGAAACTCGTTATCTAGACGAGGTCGCCGACTCGCTACAAGATGCGGTGAGTCGTTGCGAAAGCGCCAAGCGCGAACGCCGCGCGTTGTCGGTCGGCTTGGTGGGTAACGCTGCCGACTTGTTTCCAAAGTTGCTGGCGATGGGCTTTGGAGCCGACATCGTCACCGACCAGACCAGCGCCCACGATCCGTTGAGCTACATGCCCAATGACTTGAGCGAAGATGCGGCCAAAGAATTGCTCGCCAAAAACCCGCAAGAGTTCATTCGCCGCTCGCGCGTGGCGATGGCCGCGCACTGTGCGGCGATGGTGGGTTTTCTCGACTCCGGCAGCGAGGTCTTCGACTACGGCAACTCGTTGCGCCGCGAGGCCCAGCTCGGCGGGTACGACCGCGCCTTCGACTACCCGGGGTTCACACCCGCGTATATCCGTCCGCTCTTTTGCGAGGGCAAGGGTCCGTTTCGATGGGTAGCGCTTTCGGGTGACCCGAGCGACATCGCCGCCACTGACCGCGCGGTGCTCGACGAGTTTCCAGACGACGAAGGTCTTGCCAAGTGGATGCGCTTGGCCCGCGAGCGGGTCGCGTTTCAAGGCTTGCCGGCGCGCATCTGTTGGCTCGGCTTCGGAGAGCGCCATCGTCTCGGCTTGCGCTTCAACGACATGGTTGCCAGCGGCGAACTCAAGGCGCCGATAGTGATCGGGCGAGACCATTTGGATTCTGGCTCGGTGGCGTCGCCGTATCGCGAGACGGAGGCGATGCTCGATGGCTCCGATGCGATCGCCGACTGGCCGTTACTCAATGCGCTCGTGAACACGGCGAGCGGTGCGACATGGGTGAGCATTCACCACGGCGGCGGCGTCGGAATCGGCCGCAGCATTCACGCCGGGATGGTCTGCGTCGCCGACGGCACCGCGCTGGCGGCCGAGAAACTCTCACGGGTGCTCGTGACAGACCCTGGCATGGGCGTGATTCGTCACGCCGATGCTGGGTACGAGCGCGCGATAATGGTGGCCGACGAGCGCGGCGTGCGCCTGCCGATGCGCGAGGGTTAGGCCACTAGTGACCACTCAAACTTTTTTTGCCGATTTTGTTTGGCGCGGAGGCGAGTCTGCATCAGTAAATTGTCGCATCGAGGTGAGCAAAGGCGTCATTGTTTCCGTCCTAGATGGAGCAGCCGTGCAGAGCGGCGACACTCGCATCAGCGGGGTTGTGTTGCCCGGTCTCGTCAACGCGCACAGCCACGCCTTTCACCGAGCGCTGCGCGGCCTCACGCAAGGCGGCGCTGGCGACTTTTGGTCGTGGCGCGCGCCGATGTACCAGGTCGCGAACGCGCTAACTCCTGAGAGTTATGGCGAACTTGCGGCGATGGTTTTCGCCGAGATGGCGCTCGCCGGCATCACGGGGGTGGGCGAGTTTCATTATCTGCACCACGACGCACACGGCGCTAGGTATAAAAATCCCAACGAGATGGGGATTTCGCTAGTCGCCGCCGCGCGCCGCGCTGGCACGCGACTCGCCTTGCTCGACGTGGCTTACCTGCACGGCGGCCTCGACAAGCCAGAGTTGCTGCCCGAGCAAATACGATTTGCTGACAGAGACATCGACGCTTGGTTAGATCGCGTCGAAATGTTAGGCGAGGGGGGCGAGGGTTGGACGGTCGGGCTAGCCCCGCACAGCGTGCGCGCAGTGCACCCGCACGAACTTGATGCCATCGTCGGCTCGCGATTTGGTCGCGTCGTGCACATTCACGTTTCGGAGCAGCCCGCCGAGAACGAGGCCTGCGTTGTCGCGACCGGCAAGACGCCGATCGCGGTGCTCGAGAGCGTCGGCATGTTGGGGCCGCACGTCACTGCCGTGCACGCGACGCACCTGACAAGCGCCGACATTGCGATGCTTGGTTCGAGTAAGACCAATGTCTGTTTCTGCCCGACGACCGAGCGCGACCTGGCCGACGGCGTTGGGCCCGCGCGACAACTTGTAGACGCGGGTGCGGTGTTGTCGCTGGGCTCTGACTCGCACGCCGTGATCGATCTGTTCGAAGAGGCCCGCGCCGTCGAACTCAATCAACGCCTGGTCACGGGACGCCGCGGCTTGCATAGCGCCGGCTCGCTGCTGGCGGCGGCCACGCATGGCGGCTCGCACTCGCTCGGGTGGGCCAGAGACGAGACGGTGGCCGGCATTAATCCCGGCATGCCCGCTGACTTCATCGCGTTGTCGCTGAACTCTGTGCGCCTCGCCTCGTTTAGCGCGCAGCAGGCGGCGGCGCATATCGTGTACTGCGCCGCTCCTAGCGACGTGACCGACGTGTGGGTTGCAGGTCGACAGGTAGTTGCCGCAGGCAAACACAACTCGATTAGCGATGTTGCGGCTGGTCTGCGTGCGGCAATCGTAGCAGTCGTTACAATTTGATTTCTATGACCGTTCTTCCAATCGCCACCATCGGACATCCAGAACTTCGCATTGTCGCCGCAGAGGTCACTAGCGACGAGTTGGCCTCGGCCGAAGTGCAAACATTCATCGACGACCTTGTCGAGACGATGCGCGCAGCCAACGGCGCGGGTCTGGCGGCAACGCAGGTGCTACGCCACCAACGCATCTGTGCGATCGAGGTCAACAACAATCCGCGCTACCCAGAAAAGCCGAAGGTTCCGCTAACAGTGCTGATCAATCCAGTGATCACTCCATTAGATGACGACTTGTTTTTGAATATGGAGGGTTGTCTCTCGGTGCCCGGCATTCGCGGCGCGGTGCTGCGCAACACGCGCATTCACGTCAAGGCCCTGAATCGCGACGGCAGTGACTACGATGCCGAGATTCGCGGCATCACCGCGGCAACGTTTAAGCACGAGGTCGATCACCTCGATGGCCTGCTGTTTCTCGATCGCGTCACCGATTCGCGCACGCTGACAACATGGGATTCATTCGACAAGTTTCATCATGCCGCTTTCGTTGAGCGCGTTAAGGCACTAGTCGCAATTCACGGAATGTAATGCTGGCACTCTCGGGCATTGGCGAGCTCGTCACCAATGACTTGGGGCAAGGCACAGGGCCGCTCGGCATAGTCAGGGATGCGGCGATCGTCTTTGACAACGGTTTCGTCTCGTGGGTTGGCAACAGTCGCGATGTCGCTACGCACTGCGATGTTGCACCGCTCGACTTAGCCGGGCGCGCAGTCGTCCCCGGGTTCGTCGATAGCCACACGCATTTAGTTTTCGCTGGCGATAGGGCGGCAGAGTTCGAGGCGCGTATGGCGGGCAAGCCGTACGCGGCTGGCGGCATCAAGACCACGATGCTCGCCACCCGAGGTGCGA
>JAYTUM010000126.1:0-1755 GCA_043744575.1 Acidimicrobiales bacterium
TCGTCGACGATCTTGACCTCGCCGTCTTGAATGATGTAGTCCTTGTCGCGCTGGTACAGCACCGCTGCCTTAAGCGCGACTTGCAATTGGTGAACAAAGTTCTGCTGCACTTCGTCATACAAGTTGTCGATGCCAAGCTGCTGCTCGACCTTTTCTATGCCTGTCTCGGTTGGCACGACAATACGCTTGTCCTCTTCCACTTCAAAATCGATATCGCGTCGCAGCGAGCGCACGATTGACGCAAACTGGTAGTACAACTTTGCGGCGTCTGCAATTCGACCAGAAATAATCAAAGGCGTACGCGCCTCGTCAATTAGGATCGAGTCAACTTCGTCGACGATCGCAAAGTGATGACCGCGCTGAACTTTCTCGTCGAGCGTGCCAGCCATGTTGTCGCGCAAATAATCGAACCCGAACTCGTTGTTGGTGCCGTACGTAATGTCGGCGCCGTAATCGATTCGCTTTTCTGCCGGCGTCACGCGCGTGCCGGGCACGACCAAGCCGACGCTCAGGCCCATCCACCGGTGAATCCTGCCCATCCACTCTGAGTCACGGCGCGCCAAATATTCGTTGGTCGTGATCAGGTGCACACCCTTGCCCGAGAGCGCATTGAGGTATGCGGGCAGAGTCGAGACCAGTGTCTTGCCCTCGCCAGTGCGCATTTCAGATATCCAACCTGCGTGCAGGGCGGCGCCGCCCATCAGCTGGACGTCATAGTGGCGCTGCCCAATTGTGCGACCCGCGGCCTCGCGGACAACTGCAAACACCTCGGCCAAGAGATCGTCAACCGTTTCACCGCGCTCTAGGCGAGCGCGGAACTCTGGTGTCTTGGCCTTCAGCGCGTCGTCGCTGAGGGCAGAGATCTCATTCGTCCAGGCGTTGATGTCCGGCACGATCGCGGCCAGGGCCTTCACTTTTTTGCCCTCACCGGCACGGAGGATGCGGTCGAGAATAGACATGCGACCCTGAATCCTATCCGCGCCGCCCGAGCACCGGAGTCGCCGCGACGGCTGCGGCGCTAACCCTCGAAGCCCCCGCATTTCGTAGCGCCAACGCAGCTTGACGCAGCGTGCTGCCAGTTGTCACAACGTCGTCGATAATGACAATGTGCAATCCAGCGCGCAGTCTGCGTGACCGAAACCTAGGGCCGCGCAAGCGCTGCTCGCGGCTCGAGCCAGTCTGCGGTGTCGCCGACTCGCGAATTAGTAGTGATCGACACGGTCTCGAGATCTGTCGCGCCACGGCACGAGCAATTAACTCGGCTTGATCATGGCCGCGAAGCCGACGGCGACGCGGAGTTGTGGGAGCCCATGTGACAACGTCGGCGCTACGCACTTCATCGCTAAACCGCCGCACTAATACCTCGGCAAGCATCGCCGCAGTGTGCCGCTCGTTGCGATACTTGAGACCGAGTATCAGCCGCCGCAAACGTTCGTCGTATTCACCCCCGTAGATCACGCCATCCGGCGCACCGTGCACTTTGACGGCCGGCATCGACAGCAGAATCGCGCGGCATAATGCGCATGATTTGTTGCGTCGTTCACCGCAACCGTTGCACTTGGCCTGCGTGATCACGTCAGATCACGACCATCCAACTGGCGCGTAACTGATACTTTTGCTTGATGTCCAATTCATTCACTACCCCCCTGCGCGACCGCCCAGTGCAGCGCTTAGCGAGATGTGTACTTGGGCTGGCAATGTTTGGCAGCGGCATTGGGCTTTTAGTTCGAGTGCACCTCGGGCTCGCTCCGTGGG
>JAYTUM010000127.1:0-6713 GCA_043744575.1 Acidimicrobiales bacterium
ACATCTCCGTTGATGGCGTTGCGCGCTTCGGGACGATTGAGTGTGATCAAGGCAATCTTGCCTTGCGTTTCGTAACCTACGATGTCTGCCATAAATGCAGGCTAGATGTTTAGACCTCGTCGTCTAGGGTCGGCACAACTTCGGCAACGACAGGCTCGACGACAGGCTCGACGACAGGCTCGACGACAGGGGGCGGTGGTGGTGGAATCATGCCTGCCTGTTTAGAGGCGGCCGTCTTGCCCACTTGGTTCGCAGACTTTGTCGGCTTGGTTGGTCGCAACGGTCGCGGTGCATGGGTACTTGGGCCGGGCGTAATGCCAAACAGCGAGGCGATTTGTGGCACTAATGGGGCGAGTCGTGTCACCGTGGCGATCAGGGCCTCGCTCGGGTTCTCTGGTTTAATCGCTGGCTTAACGTGACCGCGAATCGGCGAAAACGCCACCGCTTCAAGAATCGCGATCCAACGTTCCGAACTGCTCTCGGCCGTCAGTGACATCGTGGCCGCGGCAGTCAATTGAGCGCCGAGATCGGCGGGGAAGGGCTGTCCAGCCTTTGGCGGCTCGCCAGACAACTTCAACGCGCGCACTACTCGCGAAACTCCCAGTGCCGCGACAATGTCGCCGCGCCACAAAATCTGTTCCTGCTCTTGGCGCTCCTTGAGCGCCACCTTTAACTGAGCGGCCAAAGCGCGGGTCGACTCGTCACGCACAACCATAGGGTCATCGGCGCCCACAACTACGGAACGCAAGTCGCGAAGGTCGAGATGGGCAATGTCAGACATCGCTGCTTCGGCACGGTCGAGCCATTCTGCGACGCGCAACTTCGGCAACAGGTTTTGCGCCATGGATATCAATCCATCTGCAGGAACGGGACTCTGGCCGGCGCTGCGAAGTTTGTCGTTCTGCTCCTTCACGGCGTCGCGTACGGCCTTGATACCGCCGGCGAGGGAGCGCTGGGCGACCGCACGTTGCTCTTCTGGCAAGGTCTCGAGAATCGCCGCACGATGAGTCTGCTTTGGCTTAAGTCGCTTAGCAGCAGGCCGTTTTGGCAACTCTGGTGGAGCTTTGAACATCGGTCGACGCGCCTTACGGGGGGCATCCTTCGTGGCGGCGATCGCAGCGGTCGCGCCGTCGAGGCGGGGGCGACGAGGGCGGTCTGGCGAACCAGGCGTGCGCTCCGAGCTTTGGCGACGGGAATCTCGGCCAGGACCAGAGACATCTGGGCGAGTGCCGCCATCAGGGCGAGTGCCGCGCTTATCAGATCGGGGGCCGCGACTGTCTTTCCGATCGCTCTTGGCGCGCTCGGAAAGTTTTTGAGTAACTGGCATAAAGGCTTTGTCATCGACGATCATCTCAAGCAAATCACGTCGTTGAGTTTTTTCGCGGCCAGCTACAACGCTCAACACGCTGATGCCATCGATGTCGAAATCGGCTTCGACTTTCAAAACGTCTCCGGTCTTGGACGCCGAAGGAAGAATTGATGCCGCGATTACGCCCTTCGGGGCTTTGGCCCCAGCTGCTCGCCATGTCCAAGTTCCGTCACTTCGGGAACTGGTCAATTCGATATCGATCCTTCTAGACATGGGGCTCTACGGTACAAGCAAATCGCGACTTTTCACCGGCAGAAACTACGGTTAGGTCATGCCCATTTATGCTCTCGGAGATCGCGTGCCAAATATCGACCCAACCGCTTTTGTTCACCCCGACGCTGTGATCATCGGTTCGGTGACGATCGGCGCGGAGTCAACTATTTGGGCCGGCGCCGTACTGCGCGGCGATGACGGCGAGATTTTTATCGGCGCACGCACAAGTATTCAAGACAACACAGTGATTCACACCATGCCGTTGCAACCGACGCGCGTCGGCGACGATTGCGTTATCGGGCACATCGTTCATCTCGAATCGTGCACAATCGAGTCTGGCGCGCAAGTTTCGAGCGGGGCGCTAGTGTTGCACCGAGTTGTTGTCGGCACTGGTGCGATTGTGGCGGCAAACGCCGTCGTACTTAACGATACGATCGTGCCACCGGGCGCCTTGGCCGTCGGTACGCCCGCGGTAATCAAAGCGGGCAGAGCACGCGCCGACGAGATTAAGCACGGGGTCGATGTCTACGTCGCCAAGGGTAAATTTTTTCGCGACAACCTGAGGCGCATTTCGTCATGACGAATATGCGATCAGGCCTCAACGATCTCTAGCAGGGGGGACAGGTCGAGGCGCCCGAGCGACGGCAGGTGAGTGCGCGCAGCCTCTTTTCGAAACAAACTGCACAGATCTTCGCGAAAGAACCTGGCGCCCTCACGAATTACATAGTTGAGAATGAAGAATCTATATGCCTGCGGCAGGAACAAAATCTCGCCTTCGGTGAGCGGATTGACCGAGTTGTAGGCCTTGACGAATTCGATAAATCGCGGTTCGACGAGGGTGTGCGGCGAGTAGCTGAACTGGGTGCGATCGCCAGTACGCGAAGAGACTCGGCTTAAAAAATAGAAGTCGAGCAGTCGTGAATCGACTCTGAACCAGTCATAATCCCAACGGCTGAACAGTTGAAAATCGTCGCCGCTAGAAGCAATCGAGAAATTTCCGAGGTTCCAGTCGACCAAAATCGGAATCTTGGGCCACTCATCGTAATGCACGGCGTCTAGGTACTCGAGAAACTCGTGCGTGTTGCGCCAAAGCACTCCGATGTCCTCTGGTTCTAACGCGAAGTTGCGGGGAGCGAACGCGCTGGTCAATTGATCTAGCAAGTGGATCGCGTCGCCCTTGACAGAGTTCGACATTGGTGGCAACTTGGGGGCAACAACTGCGCACGCCAGATGAAACTCTGCAATTTCGCGGGCGAATGCAGCGACCTGATTGCTATCGAGAATTCGAGGCAGAGCATCGCGACGTTCGACATCAATGTAGAACGCGGCCCAGCATTTGCCGTCGTACCATGTGTAGGGTCGACCGTCGCGCGAGAGCACCTGGGCCAGGAATCCGCGCCAACGAGTCGACTGCAATTGGTTGTGCAGGCGAAACAGGCGATCGTGATCCTCGGCGAACAAAAAATACGAACCGTACGACGAGATCTTGGCCACGACGTGCGAAGCGTCATTAAAGTGCACCCTAAAAACGCGGTTCGTCGAAACGTGAGCGCTGACTTCTTCAAGTCGTGTTATCTCGCGCTTGTCGCCGAAGTCATTCCACGCTGCATGTACGACTCCCGCCGCATTTGCGGGAGTCTCAAACATTTAGAACTCGTTTGTTATTCGCCAGCCACGGCGCGCACACCAATAGGAGCGATGAGGTGAAAGCCGGCGGCATGTCGTTCCTCCTCCGATTCGCCACCCCAAAAACCATACTCGTGGTTCTCTCGTGCGAAGGCGCGACAAGTGTCAAGGGCCTGGCATTCAAGACATACGGTTCGAGCCTTGGCCTCGCGTTGCAGACGGGCCTGGGGCCGCTCGGCGAGCGGTGGGAAGAAAATGTTCGTTAGGCCACTACAAGCAGCGCCATTCATCCAAGTGTCATCGCTAATCAATCTGCGATTAAAAAAATCCACAACTGACATAAGTCTCCACATTCAAACGGCGCGCCAGCAGCGCGACGGTTTACGACAAGGTCAACAATAGCGAGAATTAACCGATCAGTCAATTACGGCTTTTAGCCCGGCCACAAAAGCGTCGACATCGGTCGGCTCAATGTCCCAGGCGGTCATCCAGCGAACCTGTCGCAGGGCAACATCCCAATCCCAGAAGAAAGACCACCGCTGCAACTCGGTTTTGACGGGGTCTGCGATGGTCGGGAAGAGGCTGTTGACTGCAGGCGACGCAACCAGGTTCAGTGACTTGATGGAGCGAGTCGCCTCAAACAATCTGGTCGCTGCGTTGTTGGAGCGAACGCCAAGATCTATGAACAAGTTGTCTGTCAGCAGGGCCTCGTATTGCGCCGAAATAAATCGCATCTTGCTGTGCAGTTGCGTCACTTGCTTGCGGATGTAATCGGCGCGACCGCCGACTGTTGAATTCAAAAACACAACCGCTTCGCCGAATACGGCGCCGGCCTTCGTGCCTCCAAAGGAAAGAACATCGACGCCGGCATCGATGGTGAAACTGCGCAACGCGGCAACTGTACCGCCGAGCGCGGCGGTGGCGTTGGCGATTCGCGCGCCGTCCATGTGCACGAGCATGCCCATCTCGTGGGCCGCGTCACAAACTGCGCGCACCTCGGTCGGTGTATACAAGGTGCCGAGTTCGGTTGCCTGGGTGAGTGACAATACGGCGGGCTGGGCGTGATGCTGTGAGCCGATCAGGTGGGCAATCGACAGCAAATCAGCTGGACGCAACTTGGCGTCGGTCGACGAAATGTCGATCAGTTTGGCGCCGAGAATGCGCTCTGGCGCACCCGTCTCGTCGACGTGAATGTGCGACCAATTCGTGCACACGACGGCTTCAGCGGGGCGCAGCATGTTGGCCAATGCCATGACATTGGCGCCCGTCCCACCGTAAACGAACTTGGTAACCACATCAGCGTCGAACAGCTCACTGAATTTGGCCTGAGCGCGGGCGGTGTAGGCGTCTTGGCCGTAGGCCAGCGCGTGACCCGAATTAGCCCGATTCAAGGCTTCGAGCACAAGTGGGTGAGCACCCGCGGCATTGTCGCTGACGAACATTCGCTGCGGCGCGGCTGGCAACGAGTTCACCCGTTCATTATGCCCAGAGGCGGCATTGAGTATCCACATCTTTGGTTTCCAGGTGCCATAACTTTTTGTCATGACGAAATCAACTGAGCGACCCCGATGCCAGTGGTGCAGGGCTGCGCTTAAGACCCAGCCCGGAGCGGGCAGGCCGAGGAGGTTCTGCTGCCAATCGTGTCGCCAATGGGACTGGGTTGCTCGACAGCGCGCAGGCGAACTGAACCTAAGTGAAAACGAGCTGGTCATAGCCAGGACGGAGCTGGACGCGCTTAGAGATCAAATCTTCGTACTGAAGTGTGCGATTGCCGATGTTGAGGGCGACCTAGATCCCAAGATTGATCCGACCACGCGAGACTACAAGGCCGCGCTCAAATGGCTCCTGGAAGCCGCCAGGCCGCTAGTTACCGAATCGATCAGGCCGAGCAAGGGCGCCTAGAGGCGGGTTTTAATGCCTGTTTCGATTGCATCCTTACGCCCATAATAATAGTTATGTAAAGTTACGATAGAGCATCCCCCTGACCTTGTGATCTATGTTGGTCGCGTGTCGAGACCAGACAAATCTAGTAGCGGCGAATTTTCCCATGACACTTTTATGGGCGGTGGTGCATCGGCGGAGGCAGTGTTCGACGAACTCGAGTTGCTGCGCAAAGACGATTTCCGCTGGCGCGATGGCAAGTTATTTTCGCTGGCCTACTACGCGGGCCCGGCCGCTGCAGCGGTCTCTGAGGAGGCTTACAGGCGCTTTAGCGGCGAGAACGCCCTAAACACGGTCGCCTTCCCCAGCCTTCGCCAGATGCAAACTGATGTCCTGGCAATCGTTGGCAAGTGGCTGGGTGCCGGACCAGAAGCGGCTGGATTCATGACCAGTGGAGGTACCGAGAGTCTGCTGATGGCCGTCAAGGCTAGTCGCGACCGGGCCCGAACCGAGCGCAGGACCGTTAAACCGAACATGGTGCTCCCCGCCTCGGCGCATGCCGCATTCGAAAAGGGGGCCGCCTACTTTGATGTCGAGAGCCGACGTGTTGCCGTTCGCGGCGATTGGCGTCTAGATGTTGAGGCGATGCGCGATGCGGTCGACGAAAACACCGTGTTGATCGTTGGTTCAGCACCGCAATACCCCCAGGGAGTGATTGACGACATTCCATCCATCGCCCGCATCGCCCTCGAGAACAACTTCAATTGCCATGTCGACGCGTGCATGGGTGGCGTCACTCTCCCCTATTTGAAGAAGCTTGGATACGCAATTCCCTCGTGGGATCTTTCGGTTCCCGGCGTATCTTCGATTTCTGTCGACCTGCACAAATTCGGCTACACGTCTAAAGGCGCGTCGGTGATGATGTACGCATCGAAGCAGCTGCGCTCGCACCAAGTTTTCATGACCGACAATTGGCTTGGCGGGCTTTACGGCTCGTCGGGCGTGCTCGGCACTAAGTCTGGTGGTTCAATCGCCAGCGCGTGGGCGACGATGCGCTTTCTAGGTGAGGACGGATATTTGAACCTAACAAGAGTCGCTCGCGGTGCCACAGAAAAACTGGCTGCGTATCTCAAAAGCGACAGTCGCCTGGTTCTACGCGCAGACCCCGAGGCAATGTTGGTGTGCTTCGGTGCAATCGACGAAGGTGCTCTCGATATTTTCGCTGTAGGCGATGAACTTTGGAAACGAGGATGGTTTGTCGACCGCCAAGAGCCGCCGCGCTCGTTGCACTGCACCGTAAATGCGGCGCACGAGAACACCATCGATGATTTCATTGCCCAACTTGGTGACGCCACCGATGCCGCCGCCGGGTCCGGCTCGCGCGGGGGCTTCGCTGCCTACGGAACGGTTTAGTGTCGGGCTTCGTTGCTGCGATCGGCTAATATTTCATTGTCGTTAGTCATACACGGGAGAGTATCTGCGCACAACCAGTGTGTCGGTCACCGAAGGAGCAACCGCCCCGGAATCTCTCAGGTAAAAGGACCGTGGATGGAGGCAACGCTGGAAAGCGGGAATTGGGCTTGTTACCCACTTCCCCACCGAAGGGGAAACCGTAATTGACAGA
>JAYTUM010000128.1:0-6688 GCA_043744575.1 Acidimicrobiales bacterium
GCCATCCAGACGCGCTCGGGTGTAGTTGGCATGTCGATGTGGCGCACGCCTAGGTGGCTGACCGCGTCGATCACTGCTGACTGCACGGCCGGCGTCGAACCGATCGTTCCCGACTCACCGATGCCTTTGGCGCCAAGTGGGTTGCGCGGCGTAGGGGTTTGCATGTGGATCACTTCGAAACTTGGTAATTCTGCCGCCGAAACAAACGCGTACTCGGCGAGATTCGATGTAATCGGGTTGCCGCTGGCGTCGTAGCGCACCTCTTCGAGCAGGGCCTGTGCGGTGCCCTGGGCAATGCCACCGTGAATCTGGCCATCGAGCAGCAGCGGGTTGATCACGCGACCGGCATCGTCGCAGGCGACGTGGCGAACGTGGCGAACGTGACCGGTCTCGATGTCGACCTCGACAACGGCGACGTGCGCGCCGAACGGATATGTCGGGCCATTGCTGGCAAATGTCGTTTGCTGCACGAGGCCGCCCGTGGCGACATTGGCGGTCGCCACATCGGCCCACGTTTTGGCGATCGCTGGCGTACCGCTGACATGAAACGCGCCGGCGTGTTTATCGAATACCACATCTGCTTCGTTGGCCTCGAGCATGCGTGCCACGTGAGTGCGGGCCTGCTCGACGAGTTCGACAGCGGCCTGGTGCACGGCAACGCCGCCGAGTTGCAGTGAGCGCGAGCCCATTGTGCCGCCGCCCACGGGCACCAGATCGGTGTCGCCCCAGACGACGTCGATGTCATCGATGTCGATGCCGGTCTGCTCGGAGGCGATCATCGACCACGCCGTGACGTGGCCTTGACCGTGCGGCGACGTGCCGGTGTAGACAACTGCATGGCCGTTTGGCAAAATTTCGATCTTCGCCGATTCTCCGGTATCGCCGCCAGCGGTTCGTTCGACGTACGCGCTGACGCCGATGCCGAGCTGTTTGGCGTCACCGCGCGCGCGGCGCACAGCCTGCTCTGCTCGTAACTTGGTGTAGCCGGCCGCGTCGAGCACCTTGTCGAGCGCGACTTCGTAGTCACCGACGTCGTAGGTTTCGCCGATCGCGGTGGTGTGCGGCTCGAGAAATTTAGGGATCAGATTGGTGCGGCGAACTTCGGCGACGTCACGGCCGATTTCGGCGGCGAATAAATCCATCGCGCGTTCAATAGCCGCAGTCGCCTCTGGCCGACCGGCGCCGCGGTAGGCGACTACGGGTGTCGTGTTAGTGACGACCGATGTTGTGCGCACTTCAATCTTTGGTATGTCGTAGACGCCAGACGCCATTGGCCGCGTCATGAATGGGGCGAGAATCGCGCCGATGTCTACCCACGCGCCAGAATCTTGAATTGCGAGCAGTTGGTAGGCGAGTACCTTGCCGTCGCGGGTGCCACCGATAGTGACGTGCTGCAGTTGCGCGCGGCCGTGACCGAGCGCCATCATCGACTCGCTGCGAGTCTCGTGCCAGCGAATTGGCCTGCCGACTTTCTTAGCGACACCACCGAGCAGCAGTTCTTCAGGGTACACGCCGATCTTCGCGCCGAAACCACCGCCGACATCTGGGGTGATCACGCGTACTTGCTCTATCGCTAGGTCGTTGGTCTTCATGATCTCGTCGCGGGCGCCCTGCGCGTGTTGGGTCGATAACCATTGGTACAAGCGGCCATCGACCCAGGCGGCGGCGGCGCCGCGAACTTCGAGCGGGCACGGTGCGACGCGCTGGTTCATGAAGCGGCCCTTAACGACCACTTCGCAACCGTCAAAGAAACCGTCGCCAGTGTTGTCGGGCATACCGAGAGCCGTCGTGTCAAAGACGACATTGTTCGGGCAACCTTCGAAGATCAGGGTCGTGCTAGCCATCGCCGCTTCGAGGTCGATCAGCACCTCGAGCGGTTCGTAATCAACGATCACTCGCTCGGCCGCGTCTTCGCCTTGGTCGGCGCGGTCGGTGAGAACGATGGCAATGGGTTCGCCGACGTAGCGAACCTTGTCGCTCGCGAGCAGAGTGCGTGTCGCCGCGGGGTTGAATCTCGCAGCGACGGGCTGCAGCGCCAGGTCGGCGGCCGTGAAGATGAATTGCACACCGGGCATCTCGAGCGCGTCGGCGACATCGATGTTGGTGATCGTGCCGTGGGCGATGGTCGAGCGAACATACGTGGCGTGCAGCGCGCCAGTAAGCAGTGGCTCGTCGAAGAGGTCGTCGACATACTTGCCGCCTGACGTCAAAAATTTTGGGTCTTCCTTGCGAATTACGCGATTGCCGAGCGTGCTGGTTGCCACTGAAACTCCGTTCGTGTTCTCGCTCGTGGCGAGGTGGTCAAGAATAGTAAATGCTGGCAGTTACGGCATCAGCGGGTCGAGGGTTATTTGCCCCGCGGCCGCCCGCTGCGCCGTGTCTAATGCGCGCACTAGCAAAATGTTGGAGATCACCGTGTAGGGCCACTGCTCGGGCAGCGCAGTCGACATCGCCGGCAGATCCATCATTGGGATTCGTTTCTCGTTTGGGTGCAAGTACCCAAGTTGCGTGCGGATCGCTTCTTGCAGCCCAGCGTCGGTCTTGAGATAACTGACCTGATCTTGCAGGGCCTCGATTGTGTCTTCGTACGCTGCGTATTCGGTCTGTCGAGCAGAGAGCAACTGGCGCTGGTTGACCCAGGTGCGCACCGGCAAGACGAACAGTGCCAGCATCATGGCGACTATTGCGATCACCCCGAGGGGGATCGCGGCGAGGCGCAGCGAGCGGTTTTTTACAAGGTGGACTTCGGCGCTGGACACCCCTACATTGTGGCTTGGCTAGCAGGTCAGTTGGTGGCAGGTCGATCTGCCATCGTGGGCTATAACTGATGAGGCGCGAGTGCGGCGCGGCCCAAGTATTGCGCGCGCGAACCCAATTGTTGCTCGATTCGTAGCAATTGGTTGTATTTGGAGACGCGATCGCTTCGTGCCGGCGCGCCGGCCTTGATCTGGCCACAATTTGTGGCGACCGCGAGGTCGGCGATAGTCGAATCTTCAGTCTCTCCGCTGCGATGGCTCATCACGCTCGTGTATCGATTTTTTTTAGCGAGGTCGATGGTCGCGAGGGTTTCGGTCAGAGTGCCGATCTGGTTGACCTTGATCAAGATGCTGTTGGCGGTGTGCTCGGTGATGCCGCGCTGCAGCCGCTCTGCATTAGTGACAAACAAGTCATCGCCAACGAGCTGAATGTGCGAGCCAAGTTTCTCAGTTAATGTTGCCCATCCGTCCCAGTCGTCTTCGGCCATGCCGTCTTCGATCGAGATGATCGGATACTTGCCGACGAGTTCGACCCACCACGACGCCAACTCCGCGCTCGTGAACACGGCCCCGTCGCCTGGCAGGTGGTACTTACCGTCCTTATATAGTTCGCTCATCGCTGGGTCGAGCGCGATGGCGATGTCTTCGCCCGGGCGAAAGCCCGCTCGGGCTACCGCGTCGACAAGGGCGACGATTGCGTATTGATTGTTCTTCAAGTTTGGGGCGAAGCCACCCTCGTCGCCGACGCCAGTGCTCAAACCGCGCTCGCGCAGCACCGTCTGTAGCGCGTGGTATGTCTCGACTCCCCAGCGCAGACCTTCGCTGAAGCTCTTGGCCCCGATCGGCATCACCATGAACTCTTGTAAGTCGATGTTGTTGTCGGCGTGCACGCCGCCATTAAGCACGTTCAACATCGGCACCGGCAAGACGCAGGCGCTCTCGCCGCCAAGCGATTGATAAAGCGAAACTTCTTGCTCGTTTGCGCAGGATTTCGCGAGTGCCAGGCTGACGCCCAAGATGGCATTGGCGCCGAGTCGAGACTTGTTGGCGGTGCCGTCAAGCTCGATTAGTAGGGCATCGACTGCGCTCTGCTCGGCGTCGTGACCGCGCACCGCGGCGAATATTTCGGTGTTGACATTGGCGACCGCCTTTAAAACTCCCTTGCCGCCGTAGCGAGTGCCGCCGTCTCGCAACTCGGAGGCCTCGTGTTGGCCAGTCGAAGCCCCAGACGGCACAATCGCTCGGCCGACTGCTCCGCTCGAGAGAGTAACTGCGACTTCGACTGTCGGGTTGCCTCGCGAATCTAGAACTTCAATTGCGACAACCGCCGAAATTGTGCTCACTTAGTTAACCTCATCGACCCTGTCTCATAAACCCTGCTTCATCAACCCAGCCTAGTTATCTGCTTGGCCTCGTCCCAGAGCGCATCGAGAGCCGCCAACGTGGCAGTGGTCATGTCGATATTTCGTTCGACCGCCAACTGCTCGACGTGTTCAAAACGCGCGCGAAACTTGGCGGCGGCATTGCGCAGCGAGAGTTCGGCGTCGTGGCCGATGTGGCGCGAGAGGTTGACAACGCTAAACAACAGATCGCCAAGTTCCATCTGGATGGTCTGCGGGTCCGCGCCAGAATTCACTGCATCGCGAAGCTCGGCGGTCTCCTCGGCGATCTTTTGATACGCGCCATCGGCATTCGGCCAGTCAAAACCGACATCGGCAGCGCGCTTTTGCAACTTGCTCGCCAGGCTTAGCGATGGCGCCGCCGTGGCCACCCCGTCGAATACCGAAGCTGACCTGCCTGCGATTTCGCGCTCGGCTTTTTTAACCGAATCCCACGTGCTGACCACATCGTCGGCGCTTCTGGCTTGAACATCGCCAAAGACGTGCGGATGACGACGCACGAGCTTGTCGTGAATCGCGCTGACGATATCGATCATCGAGAAGCGGCCCTGCTGCTCGGCGATGGTGGCGTGAAACTCGACCTGATACAGCAGGTCGCCGAGTTCTTCGATTAGCGCCTCATCGGTGCTTGGGTCTGACTCGTCGAGGGCATTTAGCGCGTCGACAACTTCGTAGGACTCTTCGAGTAAGTATTTGATAAGCGAGTCGTGGGTTTGTTCACGGTCCCACGGGCACTTCTCGCGCAGCGTGCGGGCCAATTGATGCAACTTGACCATCTCGCCCGCGATCGGCGTGGCAAGTTTGGGGATGTACAACGAAGTCAGGTGATCGGTCTTAAGCACCTGATCGAGTTGCTTCCATGTTGTGTGCTCAACACGTTGATCTTCGAGACCCAAGTGATGTAGCAACACGACTGGCTCGTCGCCGCTCGACGACTCGTGGGTCAACTTAATGTCAGAGAGCACCCAGTCGGCGTGCACCTGCGCGACCAGAAGTGGCCCCCGTTCACCCGCCGCCTCAATTGCAAACTTGTGCCCGTCGATCAGCCGGACCCCGGCGTTGACTGGGTCGATCCCAAGCGCGGCCCACGCCAGGTCTAAGAAACTTAGTGATGGCAAGATATGCACGCTGACGCGCGGGTCGCCAGCAAGCTGAGCGACGCTACTTTCGAGCACCAGCGCAGAACCTGGCACGCAGTATAAAACCTCGCCGTGTTGCAAAGCCGCGGCGACAACCCGTTCGGTTATCGCCGCATATACGTCGTCGAAAGTGTCGTGGCGCTCGTAGAGATAGTCAAAACTCGTCGCCTTTGGCACGAGCGACGCGGTCGGGTGTTTGCGAGTTCGCACGAACTGCACGGCGATTGAATCGATCGCGTCGGTCGCGGCTTTCGTGATCGTTCCCGCTGGCCCGGGCCCGAGCCCTGCGATAACGACGCGGGGCTTCATGTCGATGCTGATGCGCTCGTAAATTTAGTTGGCGACGATTTTGCCGGTGGACGGATCCCATCGACCGTACGACGACTTGACCTTGACGCTCGCTGTAGCGAGGTAGCCGGTGAGCAAAATGTTGCCCGGGTCGGTAGCAATAATCGCGCTCAGCGATTCGGAGATATCGGTAAACGGACGAACCAAAATAATGTGCCAGCCGAAACTCGACTGCACGGGGCCGTAGGCTCGGCCGGCCTTGGCTTGCAACGCACCAGCGGTGAAGCCGGCATCGAATTGCGTTTGAACCTCTGACAGCAACAAGCATTCGCTCTTCGCGCTGCCCAGAACGCCGCCAGATTTATCGGCGCCCGGCTCGATTGAATACTCGCCGGCAAGTTTGAAGAAGTCACCGCCGTCGTTGACGAGCGCCAAAACCTTTTTGGCGGTCGCTTCGTCCTTGACCAAAATATGTTGCATGCACAGCGCGCCTAGCCTGGCCGGTTCGTCGTCGTAAAGTTTTGCGGCCTCCTCCGGCGTCGGCGCGACGACGTTCTTTAGAGCAAGGTCAGCACTATTTAGTTCAACGATCAGCGACCTCAATTCTGCTGGTAGGGCAGAGCTGATCGGGTCGGAGGAAAGTTGGTCCTCAACGGCGGCGATGTCCGCTACCGAGACCTCCAAGTTTTGCTCGGCCAGCAAGTCCATCGTGCCGATCTTGCGCAGAAACACGCCGAGCAGCGAGTGCGTCGCATCGGCGTCAAGGGTGCCATCCGTGAGTTCAAGTTGGCCGGCATCGGCAAGCTGCTGCACTATCGTCTCAAACTCGCTGACGCTCGTCGTGTTGTTGCCGATGGCAATAGCGCTATTAGAGGCGGCCGAACAGGCGGCTAGAGACACCACCGCAAGTGAGCAAGAAATGAGACCAATAGTTCGTCGCGACATCGCGTTAACTCTAGTTGGTGCTGCGCTAATTAAACCGAAACGGTGTCCGGTGCTTCGATCAGATCCCGCAAAAATCCAACCAAATATGCGACCACTTCTTGATCGCGGGGTAGATCAACCATCACTTGCTTGTTGGTCTCGTTGTAGCTCGACTCCTTGG
>JAYTUM010000129.1:0-1748 GCA_043744575.1 Acidimicrobiales bacterium
CCATCGTCGTCACGCACGAACATTTTGCCGAACGCGCAAGTCAGCGTTAGGGGGCGCACGAACCACGGGTGCCAACCGACTTGCGCTGGCATCGATTTCGCGCCAGCGGTAACCGTGAGTAAGCACTTGAGAATATTCTCGCGTAACCAGACACGGTGCTCAATGCTGCCGCCGAGCGGCCAGTGCTCGCCGAGGTCGGTGGTCATAGTGACGCTTGTTGCTGTGATTGCTGTGATAGCCCAGCTTTTGTCGAATACCGTACCGTGAATCGAGTGCGGCGCCTTGTTGAGTCGCAACCGGTGGGTGGTGCCGTCGTGGGTGAACTCGCCATCGCGCACCCGCCCCGCCCACGGCGCCATTGGGTACGCCCCCCACGACATCGGATTCGATGACTTGGTCTCGGCCCGCACGAGTAACTCGTAGTCGTTGACAACGAGCGAACCGAGCCGCGCGCCGTGGTTGGCGTCGACGACGCAAGTGATCGTCGAGCTGGAAGTTTTAGAAGTTGAATTGGTCAGCGTAACTGCGCCTTGATTAGCAGTCATGCTGGTTTGCGACGCCGATCGGCGAGCAGCAAGATCGCAGAAATTGCAAGCATTAGCAAGATGATCGGCGTCTCGCCGAGGCGCGAATAGATCGTGTCGCCAAGGCGCAGCGGCAAGTCGTAAATGATGACTCGTTGTTCGCTGACGCCGGTGCGCTCGTGCACCCGACCGTTCGGGTCGACGATCGCCGAGAAACCAGTCGGCGAGACCTGCGCCAGCCAGCGACCGTTCTCGATTGCGCGCAATTGCGATGACGCAACTTGCTGTGCTTGCAAAATAGTGCCCGTGTAACTCGAGCCGTTGGTGGGGTTGATGATCAGTTGGGCTCCGTCCCGGACACCTTCATGGGCGCGGCCGCTAAAAAACACTTCCCACGAGATGACAACGCCAAGGCGCACGTTACCGCTAATCAGGTCTGCGTTTGGTTGAGCTAGGCCTACGAGGTCAAGTTTGGCTCTGCCCATTCCTGACAGGGCGTCGCGAGGTACAAGATCAACTGGAGCGCCAAGAGATCTGAGTGCGCCACGATACGGCATGTACTCACCGAAGGGCACGCGGCGCACTTTGTCATAGCGGTCGGTGACAACTCCCAAAGTGTTGACGACAACCTGAGCATTAATGAAATGACTATCGCCGACGCTCTCGGTCACGCCGACCACGAACTGGGCGTTGAGTCGTTTCGCCTCGGCAGTGATTTCCGAAAGTTCGAGGCTCGTCGCAAAACTGGGGACATCGATCACGTTCTCGGGCCAAATTACGACGTCAATCCTGTCTCCGAGTGTGATTGCGCGAGTCGCAGCAAGATGTCGTTCAACTACATCGCGAGAGTTAGTGTTCGTCGCCAGTGTGCCCTGCGGGCCGCCGCCCTGCACCGCCGCGACGCGGATTACTTCGCCGGTGTTCGTTCCGTGCGGGGCGAACATCGCCGCGATTACGAGACCAATAAGCGCGGCCAACATGCGCGCCCTGTGTCGCTGCGGTTGGCGGCTCAATAAAAACCCGACCCGAAATACGAACCAGGTAATCAATAGCACCCCGCCGAGGCGGGCAAGGTTGGCGAGAGGCGACGCGGCTTGGCCAATAGCGATACTGGCCAGCGGCACGCCGCCAAACGGAAACGAGAACCGCAGCGCTTCAACGAGGCTGTGCAGCAGCGGCGCGACAATTTCGCGTCGGCTCGAACGCGAACTAATTGCGGCGGCG